>JAISMA010000125.1 GCA_031276985.1 Helicobacteraceae bacterium
GGCAAGCAGATCTTGGAAAAGAAATTCAAATAGGATAGAACAATGGGCGCAATTGCGGTTATGACAAGCGGCGGCGACAGCGCGGGAATGAACCCCGGCGTCAAGCAGTTTGTCGAGCATAGTTTGGAACGGGGATTAAAACCATATCTGATATACGACGGGCTGGAAGGCATGATCGACAATCGCATCAAGCCCGCCGCCCACAGAGACGTCGCGGGCATTATCTACAAAGGCGGCACAATCATTCGATCGTCGCGCTCAAAGCGGTTTTTCGACAAAGAGTGGCGTCGCCGCGCCTTTGACAACCTTCGTACGCACGGCATAGACAAACTCGTCGTCTTTGGCGGCGACGGCTCTTTTCGCGCCCTCGACGTGTTTTACTCCGATTTTGGCGTGCAATTTGTGGGCATTCCCGCCACAATCGACAACGACATTTTCGGCACGGATTACTGCCTTGGCGCGGACACGGCGCTAAACATTATCCGTCAGGCGATCGACGACGTGCGCGATACCGCGAGCAGCTTCAAACGCGCCTTCGTGATCGAGACGATGGGACGCGACTGCGGTTATCTGGCGCTGGTTAGCGCGCTCACAAGCGGCGCGGAAATCTGCCTCATTCCCGAACTGCCCTACGATTTAGAAAGTCTTGGGCGGCGATTCAAGCGCGAGGTGCAAGCGGGACGCACCTATATCATCGCAATCGTAGCCGAAGGGGTGAAATTCGCGCAACAGCTAACCGAATGGCTTGAAAGCGAGATCGGCATGGAATCGCGGCTCACGACGCTGGGACACATTCAGCGCGGCGGCAGTCCGACCGTTCACGATCGGCTAATGGGTTTTGAATTCGCCACGCTTGCAATCGACGGCTTGCTGGAAGGCAGAAGCGGCGAAGTGGTCTGCTACAAAGAGTCCAAAATGCTCTACAAGCCAATCGCCGAAATCGCAAGCGGCAAGTACAAGATCAATCCGCTTCATCTGGAAGCGGGCAAAAAACTGACGCGATGATCGATTGGCGTTTAGCGTCGGCGGCGATCTGGCGCGAAACGGGCTTCAAGGCGGTTAAACGTCTTGATCCGATCGCGCTTGGCGATCTTTTTGGGCTTGATCGCCAAAAGGAGTTGCTACTTAACAACACGCGCCAATTTTTAAGCGCCAAACCCTGCAACCACGCGCTTTTGTGGGGGCAGCGCGGCTGCGGCAAATCCAGCCTGATCAAAGCGGTGTTCAACGAATTGCGAAGCGAAGGCTTGCGCCTGATCGAAGTCGATCGCGACGATCTCGCAAAACTGCCGCAAATCGCGGATTTGATCGAAAACGAGCCGTTTAGATTTATCCTATTTTGCGACGATCTGAGCTTTGAAAACGACGAGCGCGGCTACAAAGGACTGAAGCGGATTTTGGAAGGATCAATCGAGCTTCCGCCCGAAAACGTCAAAATCTACGCCACAAGCAACCGCCGTCATTTGGTGAGCGAAAGCCTGAGCGACAACGTTGGCGCGATCGCGCAAAGCGGCGGCGAACTGCATTACGCCGACGTCGTGGAAGAAAAACTCTCGCTTTCCGATCGTTTTGGTTTGACGCTTTCGTTTTACGGCGGCGGCGAAGACGAGTATTTGGCGATGATCGACGATTATTTCAAAGATTTCAAAGGCGATCGCGCCGCGCTAACGCTAGAGGCAAAGCGTTTCGCGCAACTTCGCGCCAGCCGAAGCGCCCGCGTCGCAAAGCAGTTTATCGGCTACTACGAAACCGCGCTCCTAAATTCTCAAGATACGACATAACGATAGGTCAAATGATTTATCGACTACCACGAAACCGCACTTCTAGATTCCCGCCTTGCACAGCAATAACAATCCGCGCCAATAACGATCGCCGCAATCGCCAATCTCCGCTCCCTCGATCTCTTCCGTCATTCCGCGCGTAGTCGCGGAATTTAGTATTTAAGACAATCTTATATCAAACGCCATTCGCAAGCGCCTGTCATTGCTTCGCAATGTTTGAATACCCGTCTTTGCGGGAATGACGATCTGGGGTTGCGATTGGGTTGAGACAGCGCGAAGGTTTAGGGAGTGGATTGGGCGACTACGCGCATAATGACGGGAGGGACGCGGGAATGATGGCATAAGTTGGATTTTCACAAAACGGCGCTCGGAACGCATTAGCGCCGTTGTTTGCCTAGCTTGTCACACACGCGAAGTGCCCGTCCGCGTCGTTCTACGCGAAGTCACAGAATCCAAAAAAGTTAAATCCTTTGCAATTGTCTCTTGACCCGCAATTGTTTTTAGGGAATGGAGTCCCGCTTTCGCGGGAATGACGCAAATGTTGGATTTTCGCAAAATGAAAGCGGATAGCAACGCAAGGATTGTAAACAGTAACGGCGATCATCATTCCCGCGACGAAGCGATAGTTTGCAAAGCAAACGTTATCGCGGAGGAATGCGAGAATCTGAAGTAGAGATTAAAACGGCGTGGATTTCGCCCGCAAATCCGTAAGTCGCGTTTTTCGTTATCGCGGCAACGGACGCGAAAAAGACGAAAACATTTCAAACGAGATTTACGGCTTCAGCAGTTTGATTTCGCCCGCAAACAGCTCGTCGTAGGTTTCGCGCTCGCGCACAAGCCGATCGACGCCGTTTTCTATCGCCACTTCGGCGGCGCGGCGGCGCGAATTGAAGTTGCTGCTCATCGCAAAGCCGTACGCGCCCGCCGTATGCACCGCCAGCAGATCGCCGCGCTCGACGTTTGGCAACGCGATGCCTTTGGCAAGAAAATCGCCGCTTTCGCACACGGGACCAACCACGTCGCAAAGGCTTTCGCCGCCGCTTTTGCCGATCGCTTCGATTCTGTGGTAGGCGTTATACAGCGCGGGGCGGATCAGATCGTTCATCGCGCCGTCCGCGACGACAAAGCGCTTGGCTTCGGAACGTTTTTCGTACAAAACGCGGGTGAGAAATACGCCGCCTTGCGCCGTCAAAAACCGACCTGGTTCGCACGCAATCGTCAAATCCAAGCCGTTTATCGCCTGCGCGATCCCTTGCGCGTACGCGTTTAGATCAAACGGCGTTTCGTCCTTGTAAGGCACGCCGATTCCGCCGCCCGCGTCGAAAAACTTCAGGTCAATATCCAACGCGATCAGCGATCTGGCAAGTTCGGCGACTTTACGCGCCGCTTCCAAAATCGGCTCAAGCTCGGTCAATTGGCTTCCGATGTGAAAATGAATGCCGACGGGCTCAAGCCACGCCGAGTTTTTGGCGCGGATATAAAGGCGTTTGGCGGTCGTTATATCCACGCCGAATTTGTTCTCTTTAAGTCCCGTTGAGATGTACGGGTGGGTTTTTGCGTCGATTTCGGGATTGACGCGGACGCTGATTCTGGCTTTTTTATCGAGGCTTTGCGCGATGAATTCCAAGCGATCAAGCTCCGATTCGCTCTCGCAGTTGATAAACAAAATATCCTCTTTCAACGCGCCTTCAATCTCGTCGTCGCGCTTGCCCACGCCGCTAAAAATGATCTTGTATTTCTTGATGCCCGCGATCAGCGCGCGCTTGACTTCGCCCAGCGAAACGCAGTCCGCGCCCGCTCCAAGCGCGGCGAAACGGGCGATGACGCTAAGGTTTGAATTGGCTTTGACGGCGTAAGCGATCAGCGATTTTTTGCCTTCAAAGG
>JAISMA010000161.1 GCA_031276985.1 Helicobacteraceae bacterium
TATTGGTGGAAAGGCGCGATTGAAACCGCCGACGAATGGCTGATAATCATAAAAACCATGCCCGAAAAGATCGCGGCGATCGAGGAGTTTTTCGCGCAAAACCACCCGTACGAAACGCCGGAACTCATCTTCACGGAATGCGCGGCGAGCGCGGCTTACGCAACATGGGTGAAAACCAGCCTCGCTCCTTAAACAGCGTTCTTTTTGCCCGCTAAATTCCCGCCCGCGCCAAAAAAAACAAACATCCACAAATTCGCCCCGCATTATCCCGCGACGCCCCGCGTCATTTTCGCAAAATCGCAAATCTATTTCTTGAACGATCGCGAGTCAATCGCCGTTTGCGTAAAACTCGTCGTCTTTAGGTTATCGCAACGCGATTATGCGCGTTGATTTGCGATCGGCGCAATTACCGCGCAGATCGCAATGTATCAAAATAACTCTAAATGCTATAACGCGCTTCCGTCGATATAATTCTTAAACGGTCGCCCGACTTTTGGGTGTTTAAGTTTTTTAATGGCGCTTGCCTCGATTTGTCTAACGCGCTCTCGCGTAACGTTAAGCACTTTTGCGATCTCTTCTAAGGTGCGATCGCTTTCGTCTTCCATTAAACCAAAACGCATGGATATAACGACTCTTTCGCGATCGTTTAACTGATCCAAGAGCGTGGCGACCTGCGCTTTTAGATCGTCTTTCAAAACCCAATCCATCGGATTTTCCGACTGCTCGTCTTCGATAAAATCTCCGAATTTTCCATCGTCGTCCGCGCCCACCGGAGCTTCCAAACTAATTGGCTCTTTGGTTATCTTAATCACCGCCTTGATTTTTTCCACGCTTAAGCCGACCTCTTGAGCGATAGTCGTTTCGTCTGGTTCTCTGCCGTAATCTTGCACAAATTTACGCGAGGTTTTATTGATTCTGTTGATCGTTTCGATCATATGAATTGGAATGCGAATTGTGCGCGCTTGATCGGCGATTGCGCGGCTTATCGCTTGTCTAATCCACCACGTCGCGTATGTCGAGAATTTAAAACCGCGCTTGTATTCAAACTTATCAACCGCTTTCATCAGCCCGATATTGCCCTCTTGTATAAGATCCAAAAACGGCAAACCGCGATTGGTATAGCGCTTGGCGATCGACACGACAAGACGCAGATTTGATTTCGACATTCTCACCTTCGCCGCGTCGCTTATTCTCTTGCCTCGCTTGATTTGTTCCAGTATGGATTTTAGCCCCTCTTCGTCCAAATTAAACTGCGCTTTTCCAGCCTCTTTTGTCCATATCAGTTTTTTAATATCCATATAGGTATTAACCATGGTGGCTTCAGGCACGATCGAGGCGATTTCGTCTTTGCTCATATTCGCGATCTTTTTCAAAAGCTGTTGGTGCAAAATACGGTGATTGTCGTTAAACATCGGCAGACGATGTTCCAGCTTCTTAAGATCGCGCGCGAAATGCGCCTCGCTTTTCAAACTTGTTTCCATAGCTCTGACAAGCTCGTTAATCAGCTTGCTAGTCGGACCAAGCTCCAGCAATTTTTCTTTAACCGCGTTTTTCTTAAACGCGCTCATAAGAAAAGCTAACGTTCTTGCCGTCTCATCCTCTTGCAAAAAACTTTCTTTGCGATTGGTTTTTTCCCACTCTTTTTTCGCCTTTTCTAAAGCGTCGAAACTTTCAAGCACTTTATCCACGCGCTTGTTGTCTTTTTTATTAGCGGGTTTTTCGCTAGGCTCTTCGCCTTCAAGTCTTTCTTCCGATTCGCTTTCGCTCTCTTCTTCTAGCGAATCGTCGTCGTCGTCGAAACTTTTGAATAACTCTTTTACGCGCCGCTCGCGATTGATAAGCGCCTCTTTATAATCAAGAATAAATTCAAGCAAATACGACACTGAGCAAACCGCGTCGATAATCATATCTTCGCCGTTTTTTATTTGCTTTGATATTTCAATCTCTTCGTCTTTTGTTAGTAGCGCGATCTGCCCCATTTCGCGCAGATACATTCGCACGGGCGAATCGGATCGACTCCACTCCAGCAACTCGCGCTCTTTTATGAGATCGATCTCGTCTTCGCGCCCTTTTTCCTGAAGTTTTTTTAACTTTTCTTGACGGCGTTTTGCGTCTTGACGATTTTTATGTCCCACGACCTCCGCGTTGGTCAAAAGCGAAACTTTGTATTTTTGCGCGTATTCCAAAACCTTTTTGGCTAACGCGGCGTTTGGCTGTTTTGGGATTACTCTTGCGATCTGCTCGTATGTTACCATCGCGCCTTTGTTGCTTTCAAAAACCTCTTTGAGCGGCTCGCTTTTTGTTTTCTTTTCTGACATCAAGTCTCCTTTGCAACGATTTGGGAAATTTTCGAATTTGTTGATTTTTTTTGCGTCCGCATATATTATACCGAGATTTTGCTATCTCGTCGCCAAAACTAAGTCAAAACGCATTTTAAGCTTTATTAAAGGTTTTGATCGAATCGCTACGAAACAGCCTGAATAAGCAAATATCAAGTAAAATCATGAACATGACAAAAAAGCGCAAGATTTTAATCGCTATCGCCGCGATCTTAGCCGCGTCGCTGATATATATTGCTTGCGATCTGCTTGCGCCGCATTTTTGGCTTGGGTCGTTTTCAAGCGCTCAAATCGACGGGTTTGTCTGCGAAACCGAAACGAAAGTTATAAGCCAAAGCGAACGCAATCGCATAGAAAAAAGAGCGAAAAACCTAAACCGCGCCTTGAAAAACGCAATCGGGCTTTACGCAAGCTGGGGCGGACACGCTTGGTATAGCGTGGATTTTGGCGAAGTTAGACCAGAAAAACTTTATCGGCTTCAGAAATTATTAACAATCGAGGATTGGGAGATTTTGGCGCAAATGTATATCGACAAGCGAGAACATTACGAGATTATTCATTCGCTTTTTGCCGTAAACGGCGAAAGAGCGATCGCTATTTTGGAATGCAAAGTAAATAATAACGAATTAGTCGAACGCGAAAAAACGCGACTATTTAACGATCTAGAAGAGATAAAAACGTTATCTGAATCGACTAGATTTATATACGAATATCAACCAGCAAACAATAGTTATATTCAAGCGCTTATGATTGCCACTTTTATGTTAATAATTTTAGCGATTATTTTAGCGCCCATAGGCGTTTTTGTCGCGTTGGTTATAAAGATTATAGAAGGCGTTAAATATCTTGCCAATAAAAAGAAACGACAATAAATTCAAAGCGGTATTAGCAGTTGCGAGAGCATCGGATTCAAGCGCTAGTTTGGGAGGCGATGATAGCGAAAGCGACGGAAGGCGCGATCGTTTCGCGATCAATCGCGTATCGCAATTGAGCGTTAGCGGCGACCGCGATTGTTTTGCGATTGATTATTGTCGATCGCTAGTAAATAATTTATTCGTTTAATCATAGATGCGTCATTGCTTGTCATTAGGGCGATCGAGGCGTTCGGGATCGTCAAAGCGGCGGATTTCAAAGTCGAAAAATCGGCTTTCGTATTGGTTTGCGCCAATCTGCGAATACTCCAAAGACGCGCCTTTGGCGTTGCCTATCTCCTGATATAAAAGTCCCAGCGCGTAGCGAATTTCTTGGTTTTTCGGATCGGCGTTTTTGGCGATCTGTAAAAGCGCGATCGCGTTTTCCTTATGTCCCGCGCCGATCGAGGCGATCGCGCCGTAAAGCAACGTGTCCGCGTCTTTAACGCCAAGCTCGTCTATCAGCGCGTTGCTAAGCGCGTAAGCCTCCTCGAAATTTTGTAGATAAACGTTAATCGCGATCAGCGCCTGCAAAAGCGTTCTAGGCTCGTTTTTCTCGACGGCGAGTTGTTGTTGCAAAAGTTCGCGCGCGCTTTCAAGATTACCCGTTATCAAACTTAGCTTGACGTAGAGATCGCGCGCGATCGGCGCGCCGTAGTAGAGCGAATCGAAGTTAAGATCGCGCCGTTGCATAAACTTTTGCGCCTCGAAAGCAAATTGGCGCATGGATTTGCCCTTGTTTGCGGCGTACAGCTCGAATATGCCCGAAAGCAGATCGTTTGGATAGAGCTTGACAAGCCTGTCCGCCGCGCTTTTAAGCGCCTCGATTCTATTGGTCTGATCGGCGGAGAATATATCCAAAAGAATGTATTGCGCCAAAACCTCTTGCTTTTCCAACTCAAGCCATCGCGCCGTAGCCTGAAAGTTTCCGTCGTGAAAACTTAGCAAAGCGCGCCAAAACGCGGCGCGTTCGTCGTTGCGATCGTTAAGCGCCGCCGTAAGCTCGCCGATCAAACGGCTTTCGTCGACTTTCGTAAAAGACGACAAAACGGCGGCATAAACGCCCGCCTCGACGTTTTTGGGATTTAGATAATAGGCTCTGCGAAAGTGCGAATAGGCTTCGGGGAAGCGTCCGAGTTGCGCGTATGAGAGCGCGAGGTTATACTCCAAAGAGTCGCTGTTTTTGAATTCGCTTTCGGCTTGCGCCAACGCTTGATTAGCCAAAATCAGGCGGTTGTTGATCGCCAGCTTGATCGCCGCGCTCATTCTCGCGCCCGCGCCCGCGAAAACTCGGCTTTGCTCCAAAAACGCCGCCGCCTCGTCGATTTCGCCGCCGCTTAGCGCGATCTGCCCTTTGCGTATGTGCGTAACGCTTTTGTCGGGATCAATCATCATATATGGCGCGTAGGTGAATAGCGCCTGCAAAAAAACTTTCTCGTCAATCAACAGCCGTTGCGAAAAATAGTTTTGCGCCTCGACAATATCAAACAGGCGATCTTTTAGCTTGACTTTGATTGGATAATAAAACGGCTCGCGCTCTTGCTTCAACGTCTCGTCGATAAGCGACGAAGCCTCCTTGAAAAATCCGCTTTTTAGATAAACAAGTATAAGCGCGGCGCGGGATTTGTTTTGATCTACATCCGCGTTTATCGCCTTTGAAAGCCTATCGGCGGCAAGCGACCATTCGCCAATCCTCGCGTATAGCAATCCAAGCGTCAATAGGTTTTCTTGCTTATCGATTTGCTCCAGCGTCTCGATTGATCCCGACGCGTCGCCAAACATCAGCCGCATTTTCGCCAAAATCAGGTTTTGCCCTTGATCCAAATAGTCGATCGACGGCGTAGCCGCGCCAATCAGCGCCTCAAACGGACGATTGTCGTAATAGTTTATCAGCGTGAAATAATAGGCGTAAAGCGGCGCGGTGGATTCGTTTTTCAGGTTTTCTTTGGCGATCGCGACGAAACGGCGAAAAAGCGGCTCGTCGCCTAGCTTTAGCGCGCAAACTGCCGCGTTGATAGCGCCCGGCGTTTTATGCGAATCGCCCGCGATATACGGCTCGAAAACCTCGATCGCGCCGCCGTAGTCGCCGTTTTTCATTCGCGCCACGCCAAGATTGTACAGCGAGAGCGATTCGCTAAAAACGGAGATTCGCTCGTATATGTCCAGCGCTTCCACAAGCGATCCCTCTTCATAGAGCATAGCCGCTTTGGTCAGCATCCCCTCAAGCGTCGAGGAGTCGCGGTTAATGGCGATTAGCTCGCGATCGTCTTTGGAAGCGGCGATCGCCTCGCTCGCCCTGAACGGTTTAGGTTGATAAACGGTCTCTTTGGATACGCCAAACGCCAGCGCCAAAACGCCAAAAACGATCAACATCGCCAAAATCAACGCGCCGCCCCATACGACGGGCTTTTTCGCCGCCGCTTCGATCTTGCTTACCGCGTCGTTAAGTTTGTCGCTTAAGCGCGGTTTTGGCGGCGCGATCGGTTGCGAAGACTCGGCGTTTTCGTCCGATTTGTCCGCGTCTTCGGGCTTTAGAACGTAAACTTCCGCGTTTTCGTCCGCGCTTGAACGCGTATCATCCGCCAAGTTTTAACTCCGTTTAAGATATGGCTCAAGCGCTTTTGGAACGCTGATCTCGCCGTTTTCCGTCTGATGATTTTCCAAGATCGCGATTAGCGTTCGTCCAACGGCTAGGCTCGATCCGTTCAAAGCGTGAACCAGCCTATTGGTTTTGGCGCTTTTGTAGCGGATTTTGGCTCGGCGCGATTGGAAGTCGCGCGTGTTGCTGATTGAGCTTATCTCGCGGTATCTGCCTTCGCTTGGAATCCAAACTTCCAAATCGATCGTTTTGGCCGCGCTAAATCCCATATCGCCCGCGCACAACGCAACGAGGCGGTGCGGCAGTTCCAAGCTAGTTAGCAGATCGCTAGCGCACGCGATCATCTCCTCGAATGTCCGTTCGCTCTCGTCAGGCTTGACTAGCGCCACAAGCTCTACTTTGTCGAATTGATGTTGGCGCATCATTCCTCGCGTGTCTCTGCCCGCGCTTCCCGCCTCTTTGCGAAAGCAAAGCGTGTGCGCCGTGAGTTTGATCGGCAACCGCTCTTCGGGGATAATCTCGTCGTAAAAAAGATTGACAAGCGGCACTTCGGCGGTCGGCGCTAAAAAAAGATCGTTTTCGGTTCGCTCGCTTGTTTCGGCAAGATACAGATCGGCTTCAAATTTTGGCAGTTGCGCCGTGCCGATAAGCGATCGGCGATTAACCAAAATCGGTAGCCACGCCTCCTCGAACCCCCGCGATTCGTTGAAGTCGATCATATAGGCAATCAGCGCGCGCTCCAATTTCGCGGCAAAACCGCGCATAACGGCGAATCTGCCGCCCGCGATTTTGGCGGCGCGCTCAAAATCAAGCCAGCCGCGCTCCACGCCGAGATCGTAATGCGCTTTTGGTTTGAAATCAAAAACGCGCGGCGTTAGCACCTTTTTTAACTCCACGTTGTCGCTTTCGTCTTTGCCGTCGGGCACGTCCAGATCGGGCGGATTTGGCAGATTAAGCGCGTAGATTTCCAGCTCGCCTTCAGCCGATCGCAGCAGATCGGTTAGCGCCGCGATCTCGCCTTTATTCGCGGCGACTTGCGCGCTAAGTTCCGAGGCGTCCGCGCCGCTTTTTTTAAGCTCGCCGAAAGTTTTGCTTAGGCGGTTTTGCAACGCCTGTTTTTCTTCAAGCTCCCTTCTTAAGCGCTTGGCTTCGCGCGCTTTGGCTTTTAGCGACTCCAGCAACGCCTCGTCTATTCGCTTGCGTCCGATTTGGGCGCTAAAGGCTTCGTAATCTTGCTCAAGACGTTTAAGATCGATCATCTAGCGTTTCTCCCGTCGATAAATCCGATTTATTTGTCGCGCCGTTGCCGCTTTGGGCGATCTCCACGCGATTTCTGCCGCCTTCTTTGGCGAGATATAAAGCCACGTCCGCGCGTCCGATCAAAGTCTCCATAGTGTCGCCGAATCTATACGAAGAAACGCCTATGCTAATGGTTATTTTCGGCGCTTCGCCGTAGTCGTGCGATTCGACGGAGAGGCGCAATTGTTCCATTTTTCGCGCCGCCCACTCTTTTGGAGTGTTTATCAGCGCCACCAAAAACTCTTCGCCTCCCCACCTTGCCGCCAAGTCGGTTTTGCGGGTTTTGGCGATGAGGATTTGCGCGAGCGTTTTAAGCGTTTGATCGCCCACGAGGTGTCCGAACGTATCGTTGACCGCTTTGAAATGATCGATGTCCAAAAGCGCGACGCTTAAATCGTCGCCGTATCGCTCCGCGCGATCGATCTCCATTTGAAGCAATTCGTTAATTCGCAGGCGATTCATCATGCCCGTGAGCGCGTCCGTGTGCGACTGTTTCGTCGCTTCGTTTAGCTTTTCGATCGTATCCGCCAGCTCTTTTTGCAACGAAATGTCGTGTCTGATCGCCATGAACCCTTTAATAACGCTCGTTTCGGAAAAGATCGGCGAAATCGTGGTTTGGACCCAATAAAAACTGCCGTCTTTTCTGCGGTTTTTAATGTCGCCGTTCCAAGTCAAGCCGCCTTTGATCGTACTCCACAGATCGGCAAACGTTTCGCTTGGCGTGTCGGGGTGGCGCACGATGTTGTGCGGCTGACCCAAAAGCTCCTCTTTAGCAAAGCCCGAAATGCGGCAGAAAGCGGCGGAGACATAGGTGATGACGCCTTGCGTGTCGGTGCGAGAAGTGATCACGTTTTCGTCGATTACGTCAAGATAGTGATTTAGCTCATGGTTGAGCTCATGCACCTGCGCCGTTCGTCGCTCGATCTCGGCTTCGCGATCTTCTAAAAACCGCTTCATTTTGGCTTCTTCGCGTTCCAGCTTGCGATTGATCTCGTAAACCGCCTCGATAAAGCGATTGAAATGATCGGCGATAACTCCAAACTCGTTTTTGCCCCATTCGCCAAGCCGCACGTTTGGATCGCCGGCGTTTTTTGCCAGACGCTCCGTGGCGTTTTCAAGCTCCTTTATGGGCGCGAAGATCAGCTTTGTGGAAAAGGCGAAAAATAACGCGCTCGCCGCAAACGCCAAGCCGAATATAAGCAGCGCGATTCTTTCGACCGATCGTTGAGAGCTTTCGTCGTATTCGGCAAGCGAAAAGGTTAGATCCATTACGCCAAGCGTCGAATTTAGCTCCGCGTTGATATGGCATGTCAAGCAGGTTGCCTCGGCTTTGAAAGGCTTCAGATGACGAATTTTTCTCGCTTCGCCGTCGGTAATAATATCACGCCCTACGCCGACGGAGATAGCCTTTTTGATCTCTTCTGGAAATTCGTCCGGATTCGATCGGCGCGAAGTAATCGCCGCCGAAGGCGCGACAAACAGCTCCAGCTTATCCACGTAATGCTCTTCTTTGGCTAACTCAAGGGTTTTAAGCACCTGTCCGGATGAACCGCCCGCGCTCATAGTGGCAAACAGCGTTTGGAAAATAGAGCGGCTTAAGCGCTCTATGGAAGTCGATGCCGATTGATCGATAATGGCGCGATAATCTTCGGAAAGCAACAATAAGACGGACGCGGTCAAAGCCGCGACAACGGCTATGCCTAAAATGACAAAGCGCGTGCGAAGTTTGTGAAAAAAACGCAAGTCTTCTTTTCTAACGCCGCGTTTGCCGGTTCTAACCATCTCAATCCTCTATGCAAATGGGCGCGGATAGCCCCTCTTTTCAGAGGGGCTCGTCGCGGACAATGGGCGAGTTATTCAAAACGGAAGGTTTTTTTAGTCGCCGTCGCTTGCGTCGCGGCTTCCGCATCCTGATCCGTAGGTTTGATCATCAGAGCCTCGAGCTCTTTTTGTCCGGTGATGTCTAGGCATACCGCAACGTAACCTCTCATTTCGTTCTCGTCGTCAAAGAGCGGCGAAATCACTATGCGAACCCAATACGCCGCGCCGTCTTTTCTGCGGTTTTTGATCTCGCCTTGCCATACGGCGCCAGCTTTGATCGTGTGCCACAGCTCGACAAACGTTTGCGCCGGGGTGGTCGGATGGCGCACGATATTGTGCGGCATATTGACAAGTTCCTCTTTCGAGTAGCCCGAAATGCGGCAGAACGCCTCGCTGACGGAGGTAATCACGCCGTTTATATCGGTGCGGGAGATGATGACGTTGCTGTCGACAATCTCCACGTAGCGGCGTTGCTCGCGATCGGACTTGCGAACCTCGTCGACGCGTCGTTGGAACTCGATTTCGCGCTCTTCAAGAAGTTTTTGCGTCTTCTTTTGCTCGGTGCTTAGGCGGCGATTGATCACATACACCTTGTCGATAAAGCGGTTGAAGTGGTGAGAGACTTCGCCAAACTCGTTGTAACCGCGCTCTTGCAATCTAACGTCGGGATCGCCCGCCGTGGAAGCGAGTCTTTTAACCGCGTCGCGCAATTCGTAAAGCGGCGAGAATATCAGACTGCTCGATACGAAGTTCATAATGATGCCGCTCGCCACGATTAACGCCAATATCACCAGCACGACTTTTTTAATCGAATCTTTGGATAACTCGTCGTAGTAATCCTGCGAAAGCGTTAGATCCATAACGCCCAGCACTTGACCAACCTGAATGTTGACATGACACTGCACGCACGTATTCGTAGCCTGAAACGGCTTTATGTAGCGCGCGCCGCGATTAATAGCCGTGCCGTCAGATCCCGTAGTGTTCTCAACGGGCTGAAAGATCTCTGGCGCCTTTTCTCCGGCTTCGATCTTGCTGTTAAACACTTCGGCAATCTCCGGCGGCGGGTTATACCGCTCGGTCGGACGGAAAATGTCGATAATCTCTTTAGAGACGTGTAGCTCAAGACGATCGACGATTTTTTTATCTTGCGCCTCTTGTAGCGCTTGATGCACCTGCTCGCTGCCGCCGAAGTTCATAGAGACGAACAACGTCTGGAATATGGACTCGCTCAGTCTCTCCATCGACTTCTGCGCGGCTTCGTTGGTCATTTTTCTGTAATCAAGCCATAACAGCGTGATGATCACGGCTGTCAAAATGGCGACGATAACCGAAAAGGACACGATAAAGCGATTACGGATCTTCCCGAAAAAGCCTATTTGCTTCATGTTGGTAGCCTTCCCCCCGAAAGTTTAGTGTTAGCGTAATACTACTCTTTTATCGCTTTAATTAAAACTGCTTTTGTTTATTTTTTGCTTCAATTACTATTGGAGAGCCTTCAAAATCGACGTTTTCTCTTAATTTGTTGGCTAAATAGCGCAGGTAGCTAAAGTGGATCGACCGCGGACGGTTTGAAATCAGCGCGATTTTGGGCGGCTTAACGTCGTATTGCGTAGCGTAGTAGATTTTTACGACTTTGCCGCGATCGCTAGGAAGGCGATGTTTTTTGGTCGCCTCGCCGATAATCTCGTTTAGCCGCGCCGTAGCTATGCGCCGCGAGTAGTTTTCGTAGACGTTTGCGATCAGCTCGCCAAGTTTATTCACCCGTTTTTTGGTCGCCGCGCTTAAAGAGACGATCGGCGCGTAGCTCAAAAACAAAAAGCGATCGCGAACCTGTTTTTCCAGCGTTTTATAATCCGCGTGGGCTATATCGTATTTATTCAAAACCAGAATCGCCGCCGTTTTGTGCTTGTCCGCAAGCCCCGCTATGCGCTCGTCAAGCTCGGAAAGTTCCTCGCTCGCATCAAGCGTGATAAGCGCGACGTCGGCGGCGTCCAGCGCCTTTTGAGCGCGATCGAAGGCGAATTTTTCTATGCCTTCAATTCTGCTTCGCTTGCGAACGCCTGCGGTATCGACGAAAATAATCTCGCGCCCGTTCAGGACGACTCGCTCGTCTACGGGATCGATCGTGGTTCCCGCGACGGGGCTTACCACGGATCGCTCAAAACCCGCAAGCGCGTTCAACAGCGCGCTTTTGCCGACGTTTGGGCGACCGATAATCGCCACTCTAATCGGCTCGCTTCCTTCCAAAACCGCTTCGTCGTCCGATCGCGGCGCGGTCGCCTTGCCTTCGGCGCGGACAATTTCGCCCACGCGCCTTTCAAGATCGTCGAATCCGCGTCGGTGCGAACAGGAGATCGTAAGAAGCTCTTTCGCGCCGAAACTCATATATTCGTATCGCTGGCTTTCAAGCTCGCCGTTATCTATCTTATTAAGTACAAGTACAATCGACGGGTTTTGTTTTTGGATTTCGTAAAACAGCCGTCGATCCTCGTCGTTTGGCGGCAGTTGACCGTCAACCAAAAACAGCGTCAAATCGGCGCTTTTTATCGCCTCGATCGCCTTGTCGCGGACAATCGCAAAAAGCTCGCCGCGATCTTCCAGTCCGCCCGTATCCATAATCTCGACCTCAAGAGAGTCAATGACGACGCGGGCGATCTTTACGTCTCTCGTCGTCCCCGCCGCGTCGCTTACGATCGCGTCGCGTTTTCCAATCAAGCGGTTAAACAACGCGCTTTTACCGGCGTTTGGGCGACCCGCGATGGCAATTTTGAACATCTTTTTCCTTATATAACGACGCGGTTGCGTCCCTGCTCTTTGGCTTTATACAGCGCTCCGTCCGCCGCCCTGATCGCGTCGTTTTGCGTTTGCGCGTTTTCGCCGTCCGCCGCGCCTATGCTGATCGTTACGATCGCGTGTTCGTAATCGTCGTTGCCGCCGCGAATTTTACGATAGTTTCTAGGTCTGCTTTTGGGGCGAGCGCTTGATCGCTTGACAAAACGCGCCTCTTCGACCGCTTTTCGCGCCTCCTCCAAAAACGGAGCGGCTTCGTTTTTGGTTTTGCCGCTAAATATAATCGCAAATTCTTCGCCGCCGTAGCGATAAACTTTCGCGCCTCCTCGCGTGAGCGCGAGTTGCGTCGCCACCATTTTCAGCGCCTGATCGCCCGCGTCGTGTCCGTATCGATCGTTAAATTGTTTGAAATGATCCACGTCGATCATCGCTACGGCGTAACGTCCGGAAAGTTTATGCAGCGCCTCGAACAGAGCGCGGCGTCCAAGCAATCCCGTTAATTCGTCGTAATAGGCTAATCTATGCGCCAAATGCGTAAAACCTCCCGCGACAATCAGCGCCGACGCTAGGAAAAAGAGGCTTTGCGCGCCGCGATCTGGATAGAAAAACAGCGCGGCGATCATTGCCGCGAAAGCAAAAAACATAGCGACTTCCAGCGCGTTTTGGCGTTGGGCGAATATCTTTGCGATAAGCGCCAAAGCGCACGCGGCGGTAAGAATAAGCGCGATCTGCGGAACGCCATCCAGCGCTTGCGGCGAGACAAACAGTTGCGTATTAAGCGCGTCGAAGGCTTCGGGCGCGGCTTTGCCAAGCGCGATCAGAGCGATTAGTCCAAACTCCAAAGCGATTGCGAGTATTCTGCCAAGCGAGCAAAGAGAAAACAGCGATCGCTCCTCAAGCCACGTAAAAACGGCGAAGTTAAGCGGCGCGATATACCACGCGACAAGCCGCAACAGATCGAGCGATTGCGGATTTACGCGATCTTCCAAGCCAAAACTATCGGTCAGTAGCGATCCAATAGCCCAAATCGGCGCGAGCGCGTAAAGCGGATTTAGCCGTCCAAACCTGAGCGTAAAAACAAGCGCCGCAAAAAAAAGCAGGTGCGCGGATATTAAGATCGTAGCGATTGGCAGACGATCCGAAAACCACGCGCCAACCCCAGCCGCCGCAAGAACGACAAACGACGACAGAACAAAACCAATGCGATCAGACGCGCCCAAATAAATCCTTTTGAAAGCCGATTATAACAGCGCGACGCCAAAAGGCGAGATCGCGCCCAAAACGCGCAAAGTCGCGGACGCTAAAACGCCTTTTTGATCGTTTGCGCCACGAGATTCAGATCGTCCTCGCTCATAGCCGTTCCGCTTGGCAGGCACAAGCCCTTTTCAAAGATCTTTTGGCTTACGCCGTTTATGAGTTTTCGCGCGTCTTTGAAAACGGGCTGAAGGTGCATGGGTTTCCACAGCGGGCGCGATTCTATGTTTTCGTTTTCAAGCGCCAGACGAAGCGTTTCGGGCGCGACGCTTTTGTCCTCGATTGTGATCGTCGTCAGCCAGCGGTTGCCATGCGAATGCGGCAGTTCGGGCATAAACGCGATCGGCAGATCGCTTAAAGCGCGGCGATAAAACTCGAAAATCTCGCGCCGCCTTTTGACGCGATCCGCAAGCGTCGTCATTTGCCCGCGCCCGATTCCCGCGACGATATTGCTCATTCGGTAGTTGTAGCCAATCTCGCAATGCTCGTAGTGCGGCGCGTTTTCCCGCGCTTGCGTGGCGAAAAAAAGCGCCTTTTTGATCGGCGCTTCCTCGCTTGCGAGAAGCATGCCGCCGCCGCTTGTCGTGATGATTTTGTTGCCGTTGAACGAATAAACGCCAAAAGGCGCGATCGCGCCGCACGATCCGCCGCGCCAGCTTGCGCCAAGCGCTTCGGCGGCGTCTTCGATCAGCGCCACGCCGTAGCGATCGCATATCGCGCAAATCGCGTCCATATCCGCGCTCTGCCCGTATAGATGAACGAGGATAAGCGCTTTTGGCGCGCGCTTTTTGCACAGATCCTCAAACAGATTCGGATCGAGATTCCAGCTCTTTTCGTCGCTGTCGATAAAGATCGGCGTAGCGTTTTGATAGATAATCGGCGAAACCGAGCCGATAAAAGTAAAATCGCTAACCGCCGCCAAATCGCCCGCTTCCACGCCCAAAACGCGCAACGCAAGATGAAGCGCCGCCGTGCCGCTTGAAACGCCAAGCGCGAACTTCGCGCCGCTAAAGGCTTTGACGTCCTCCTCAAAACCCGTTACGTTTTCGCCCAGCGGCGCGACGTAGTTTTTGTCGAACGCCTCTTGTATAAACCCAATTTCCGATCCGCTCATGTGCGGCGGAGAAAGAAAAATCCGCTTGTTTTTCA
>JAISMA010000165.1 GCA_031276985.1 Helicobacteraceae bacterium
ATTCTGGCGAAACTTAGCGGCGAAAGCGTGGGCGCGTGGTATGAGCGCTTGCGCCAAGAGCGCGGCTAACGCGAAATTGGTACAATTGCCGTTATGGTGATTTTTGGCAAACAACCCGTCCTTTACGCGATCGAGCGGCATAGCGATATGATCGAAACGCTTTTTGTCGCCAAAGAATTGGACAAAAAACTCTTTAGCAGGCTCAAAAGCGCGAAAAAGCCGATCGAGGTTTTGGACTTCAAAAAAGCGCAGGCGCTTTCACGCGGACAAAATCATCAGGGAATGCTGGCTAAAATCAAACCGCTTTTATTCCGCGAAAACCGCGAGGCGTACGATTCGCGGTTTGTCGTGATGTGCGCGGGGGTTACGGACGCGGGCAATCTTGGCGCGATTGTACGCACCGCTTACGCGCTTGGAGTCGATTCGTTTGTTTTTAGCGGCGTTAATAGCGTCAATCTGGAGGCTCTGATCAGAACTTCCAGCGGCGCGGCTTTGTCAATGCCGCTTTTTTTAGCGCCGAACGCGCATGAGACAATCGAGCTTTTTAAGCAAAAAGGATTTCTGACGATTGGCGCGGACGTTAAAGGCGAGGACGCTAGAACCTTTGAAAGCGGCGGCGGAAAAAGGCTTCTGGTTTTGGGCGCGGAAGGATACGGTTTGAGCGAGCGAACGCTGAAAAAACTCGATCGCCTCGTCGCAATCGCGATGGAGCGAGAGTTTGATTCTTTGAACGTCGCCGCCGCCGCCGCAATTTTGATCGATAGGATAAGACGGTGAGTGGATTTGAAACCTTAAAAACGATGGACGTAGGCGAAATGTATCGCCAAACGCATATTTCGGTCGCCGAATTGCAAGCTATCATAGCGAAACGCTTCGAGAGTTTCAATCGCGCCAAAGCGCTGGGTTTTCTCAAGATTTTAGAGCGCGAATACAACTTGGATCTAAGCGATCTAGCCGCCGAATATGAGACGTTCTACGGAGCGAAGAACGACGACAAACAAATCTTCGTGGTCGCCAAAGAGGAAAAAAGCGCGGTCGGCAAATACATAATCGTCGTGCTGGCGCTGATTGCGATCGCGCTTGGGTGGGCGTTTGCGAAATTTGCAAGCGACGATAGCGAGAGCGCGACGCCGATCGTCGCCCCGCCGCCGCCGACGGAGGAAACGGCGCAAACGGAGATCAAGCCGACCGAAACAATCGCGCCGATCGCGCCGATTGTCGTCCCGCCGCAAAACACGCTGATAAACGAGGCTTTGCAGACGATAATAGATCCGAAACCCGCCGAAACTCTCGCGCCGATCGCAATCGAAAACGCGCAAAATCCAATCGACGTCGCCGCGCCAACCTCGCAGTTTTATATAATTCCGGATGGCGATCTGTGGGTTCAGGTTACCTACGCGGATTCCGGAGAGCGCGAGCAGAGAACAATCTCGTCGAGATACGATCTTGATTCAAGCAGAGACGCGGATTTTCTTTTCGGACACGGCAGGTTTAGGCTGATTAACGGCGCTACGGTAATCGAGCCGCAGACAAACTCAAGGCAGAGAATACGTTTTAGGAGCGGCGTTTTAAGCCCCATTACCGCGCCGTCGCAACGGAGCGTCGCTCAGGATACGCGGACTAACGATCAAAACACGACGGAGAGAAATTAAATAGATGAGTAAAATTTTCGCGTTTTTATTTTTGGCATGCGCGATGTTCGGCGACGCGATCTCCGACAAGGTTCGCGCTTTGGTCGATCCCCAAAGCTACGTGATGCATCAAAGGCTTATCGAGATCGTCTTCAAAAACCGCAAGGAGTTTTTAGCCGAGCCAAACCGCGCCGACAGCGTTAAAATCGCTTCGACGCTTAAAGACAACGGGCTTTTGGACATATTCTACAAAGACGGACCGCGCAATCTAAGCGCCACGTTTCGCACGACGAAAAGCCCGCTATTTTTCCTCAAAGCCGTAGGCGATAGCTTAAGCGATCTAGGCTACAACTTCACCCGCATAAGCGCTATGCGATCGGACGAGCTGTTTTTTGAATGGACAATCGCCTATCGTAGCGATCACGCGATCGATCCCGCGCAACTATCCAGAAAACTCGCGGCGTTTCGCGTCAAGATCGACGACATTTCCAAACAGGGAAACGCTTGGAGCTACTCCCTAATCTCCAAAAATCCGACGTTGCCCGAAGCGATCGCGCTTGAATTGAAGCACACGAGCGACGATCCGCTTTCGGTTCAAAATATGTCAGGCGAGTATTGGATTAAACTGCCGAAGCATTCGGCTTCCAGCCGCGTGGGAATCCGCAAAAAAACGGGCGGGCTTTGGGTGGTTTACGCGGTTTTTTACGACGACGCGCTACAACCGATACAGACGGCGACTTCGGCGAACGCGGTTAAAGCGTTTCTTTCGCCTTTTCCTGAAAACGCGGCGTATCTGAAAATTACCGACAACGACATAGCGGTCGCGCTTCAACACGGCTTGCAATTGTGGATTGAAGTCAACAAAAATCAAGCGCTGGGTCATTAAAAATGTTTGACGAAATAGAATTTGACAAGATCAAACGGCTTCCAAAGTACGTTTTTGCCGCCGTCGGCGAGCTGAAAATGCAACAAAGACGCGCGGGCGCGGACGTGATCGATCTTTCTATGGGCAATCCCGACGGTCCCACGCCGCGCCATATCATCGACAAGCTGATAGAAAGCGCGCAAAAGCCGAAAGTCTACGGCTATTCCGCGAGCAAAGGCATTTACAAACTGCGTTTGGCGGCGGC
>JAISMA010000168.1 GCA_031276985.1 Helicobacteraceae bacterium
GAAGAGACGGAACAAACAATCCGCAAACGCATTCCTAGCGATCGCTGGAGCGGCATAAACGATCTGCTTGTGGCGTTTGGACAGACGATCTGCAAAAGCGTTTCGCCGATCTGTTCGCGTTGCCCGATTACAAATCTTTGCGAAAGGCGCGGCGTAACCAAAAGCAGATAAGCGCTTATCGCGGCGCGGAGTTTTGCTCAAAAGTTGTATGATCGTAAGAATTAAAAACGCTAAATTAAAGGATTCAAATGCCTAGGAAAAAATCGAGCGAAACGAAGCCGCAAAACGCGGACGAAACTATCAAGGCGCAAGAGGCGCAAAAAAGCGCCGAGCCTGCGGGCGAAGGCGGAGAAAGCGCCGAGCCGACAAAAGCGCAAGAAAGTCAAGAGAGCAAAGGCGCGTTTGACGAATCTTTGCAAGCGGCGTGGGAATGGACGAAAGCCGCCGCGAAACGCGCCTTGCCGAAAATTGGCAAAGCGGCGGACGTAACGTCGAATTGGGCGTGGGACAACGCGGCGGCGGTAATCGCGATCGCCGTAGCGGCGATGATTGACGGCGTATTGGGGCTTTTGATTGCGCTGGCGGTTTTAGCCGTTTTGAACTATTACAAATCCTCAAAAGAGTAAGCGAATGAAAGTATTAGGAACGCTAATCGCGCTTGGTTTTATTTTATCGGCGTGCGTTCGTCCGCACGGCGTGGTCGAGGTTTCAAGCGACGCGGCGGCGCAGGAGGAGCGAAAAGCGGGCGCGAAAAACGAGCTTACGCAAACCCTCATCGATTATTACGCCGCCGCGCGAAGCGAAGAGTCGAGCGCCGAAACAATCGAGAATCTAAGCCAAACCCTAACGCGGCTTATCGAAGGCAAAAAAGCGAACGCAAACGATGCGGACGAGCGCGGTTTTACGCCTTTGTCGATCGCCGCGCAAGCCAACGATCGCGCCATGATCGAGCGGCTGTGCAAAGCGGGCGCGAATTACGACGCGACTGCGGCGCACAAGATTCCGCTTTTGGTTCTTTCATTGCAAGAAGGCGCGCTGGAAAGCGCCAAAGCGTTGCTTGCGTGCGGCGCTAATCCAAACGCGGGCGGCGCGGAGTTTCCCTCGCCGCTTACGATCTCCGTTTTGGGCGGCATAACCAGCGCCGATTATCGCCAAATGGCGCTCTTGTTGTTGGACTCGCGCGCTAATCCTAATCTCGGCGCGGTGGGCGAACACCCTCTTTTGCTATACGCGATCAAGACAAATCAGGGCGAGATTGCGCGAAAGATGATCGAAAAAGGCGCGAACGCGGAATTTGCCGACGAGAACGGCATGACGGCGCTTGCGTGGGCGATCTTGCTCAAAGACGACGAAACCGTCGCCGCGCTACTCTCGCAAGGCGCGAGCGCGGACGCGATCGACGCGCGCGGTTACAGCCCGTTAAGCTGGGCGATCTTTACCGACAATCAAACCGCAATCGCCGCCATAGCGAATCGACCAAACGCGAAAGCTCTCGAAAGCGAGCGCGGCATTTTGGCGGCGGGAGCGGCGCAAAAACTAGCGTTGTCCGAGTTGCGGGCGCTGGTCGCGGGCGCGGCGAGTGACGCGAAAGGCGCGCCGCCGCCTAGCATTGCGCGGTTTAAGGCGATGGATTTTTTGACGCTTGAATACGGCGACAACAAGATCGCCTTCAAAACGTCCGATCCGCCGTTGCGCGATTTCACGCTGGAAAATCCCGCGAAGCTGGTTTTGGACTTCTCTCGTTCCGAAGCGGTTCAAAGCCTCTCGTTGCCGCTTGATCCAAACGGGGTTTTTCAAAGAGTGTCGATCGGGCGGCATACGGGGTATTATCGCGTGGTGGTATTTCTGAACAAGTCGTACAAATACGATTTGCAGAGGACCGTCGAAGGTCCCGTGGTTACGTTGCGTTAACGCCTTGAGCGATCGTTATCTGTTTTTTTATACGGCGGCGCTAATTTTCGCGGGGACGCTGTTTGCGCTATCCTTGCCGCTTTATCTAACGCAACGAATCGGCGTTCCGCACTACTATTTTTTTCTGCGCCAAAGCGTTTACGCGTGCGTTTCGCTCTTTTTGATATGGCGAATAGCGAGGCTTGATCCCGACAAATGGGCGAGCGCGATCGGCTTTGGAATCTTTTTTTGCTTTTTCGCGCTGATGTTTTTTATGCCGTTTATGCCCGAATCGATCGTGCCTACCATAAACGGCGCGAGACGTTGGATTAGATTCGGATCGCTTAGCGTTACGCCCGTCGAGTTTTTCAAAGTCGGCTTCGTCTATTTTTTGGCGTGGAGTTTAACCAGAAAACTCTACCGCCCCAAAACGAGCGCGGAGCAGTTTACCTTTGCAAAAGAGCTTGGCGCGATCGCGCCGTACGCGGCGATCTTTTTGGTCGCGATCGTCTTAATCGCCATTACCCAAAACGATTTCGGACAGGTGATTGTGATTGGTTGCACGATGATTTTGATGATCTTTTTTGCGGGCTCAAGCGTTAAAATTTTTACCGTTTTGGCGGGGATTTCGCTTTTTGCCGGTTTCGCGCTGATACTGCAAGCGCCGCACAGAATCGATCGCATGTTGCAGTGGTGGAGCAGCGCGCAGGATTATATTTTGTCGTTTTTCCCCGATTTTATCGCGGAGGCTTTGCGCGTCGACGCTTCCGCCGTCAGTCCCGCTCATCAGGTTACGCAGGCGGCGCATGCGTTTCACCACGGCGGCTTAATGGGTACGGGGCTTGGCGGAGGCGTGGTGAAACTAGGTTTTCTTAGCGACGCGCACAACGATTTTGCGCTGGCTGGAATTGCGGAAGAAACGGGGTTGTTTGGAATAATGCTGTTAAGTTTGCTGATTTTACTTTTGATCTATAGAATATTCAAGATTGCCAATAGAAGCGATAATCCCGTTTTTTATTTGTTTAGCATAGGAATCGGCGTGATGATCGCGACCCAATTTCTAATGAACGCGCTTGGCGCGACGGGGTTATTGCCAATCAAGGGCATTTCCGCGCCGTTTCTTAGTTACGGCGGCGCGTCGCTGACCGCTTTTTCCGTAGCGATTGGAATGGCGCTGATGATTAGCAAAAAGGCTAGAGTGTGATTGTTTTGACGGGCGGAGGCACGGGAGGACATCTCGCGGTTGTTTCGGCGGTTAAAGAGGCGCTCAACGCCAAAGGAATCAAGCCGTTTTTTATCGGCTCCGAAAACGGGCAGGATCGCGCATGGTTTGGCAAAGATCCAGGTTTTATCGATAGGATTTTTCTACCAAGCAGGGGCGTAATGAACAGAAGAGGCGTCGGCAAGCTCTTTTCGCTGTTTAATACGGCGCGACTGGTTTTAAGAAGCAGAAAAAGCCTCTCGACGCTTGGCGTGAAGGCGGTTTTCAGCGTCGGAGGCTACGCCGCCGCGCCCGCGGCGATCGCGGCGGCGAGCCTGAAAATTCCGCTTGTCATTCACGAGCAAAACGCGGTTTGCGGCGCGTTAAACCGCAGGCTCAAGCCGTTTTGCAAAGCGTTTTATTCCTCGTTTGATCCGCTAAGTCCATGCAAAGATTACCCCGTAAAGCGCGTGTTTTTCGATAAAGCGCGGGTGAGATCAAAAATTAACGCCGTTATTTTTCTAGGCGGATCGCAAGGAGCGGACGCGATCAACAAATTCGCCATGAGCGTCGCGCCGATATTGGCGGATCGCGGCGTGAAAATTATCCACCAATGCGGGCGCGCGGGATTTGAAGAGGCGCGAAACTTTTACGAGGAAAACGCGATAAAAGCCGACGTTTTTGATTTCGATCCCAATATCGTCGATCGCTTGACGCAAGCGGATTTCGCTATCGCCAGAGCGGGCGCGGGAACGCTGTTTGAGCTTACCGCAAACGGACTGCCCGCGCTTTTCGTGCCGTATCCGTTGGCGGCGGGCAATCATCAAATGGCAAACGCGAAGTATCTAAGCGAAAAGGAGCTTGGCTGGTGCGTGGAGGAGTCGCGTTTAAGCCCCGAAGCGCTTTACAACGTCTTGCCCGCCGATCTAACGGATATTTCCGAGCAGTTGGCAAAAGAGATTCGCTACGGCGGCGCAATCGTAATCGCGGACTGCCTAGCGACTTTGAAAAAAGCGCGTAAATAACGCCAACGCGCAAACTTCTTTTTTAGGGCGCGGAAGTTGTTTGCGCGATCGCGTCGATCTGAACCATTATTTCCGTCGTTTTATCAAGCGCGGTTACGATCTTTGTATAATGCGCTATATCGTCGAATGAAAGCGTTTCGTTTTTGCGATCTTTTAGCCATTTTTGCGCGGGCTGATAACCG
>JAISMA010000174.1 GCA_031276985.1 Helicobacteraceae bacterium
TTTGTCTTTACGCCAAATTCGGATCGAAAGCGTTTTGCGCCTTCGGGATCGTATTTGAAGCGATCTAGGTCTATTCCGTTTTCGATAACTACGATCTTATCTTTTGGAAAGCCTTTCTTGATATATAGGTCTTTGCCCGCTTGAGAGTTGGCGATGATAAGGGATGCGAGGGGGCTAAGGAGGGATTCAATCTTGCCTGCGACGCGACTTAAAAATCCGTATTCGGCGTTAATTGTCGAGCGTATGCTCCATACGATCTTAGCGCCTTTCAAGAAGGGTTTTAGCGCCGCGCAAAATATATTTGGCGCGTCCAAAAACGAATAGATCGCGTAAGGCTTTAGCGATCTTAGCAGTTTCGCCAATTTTATTAACGCCAAAGGCAGCCGCCAAACGCCGAGTTTCTTACGCAGATAATAGATCGGTACGCCCGCGTCGATTAACTCTTTGTCATACGCGCCTTCGTTGTAATAAATAACGAGCGCAACCTCCTGTCCGCGCTTTTTTAGCTCTTTTGCCAGCGCGACAAGTTGACGTTCCGCGCCGCCGCGATTAAGCGCGGATGCAAAAATTACGATCTTTTTTTCTACCATATTCCCTCGCTACCGACTCGCCTCGATGATTACGTTATTATAAAAACCGCCCGATCGATCGATCTTGTCAAACAATATGCCAAACAGATTGCAGCAAAACGCAAAAGGTATAAATAACGGCATTCCAAAAACTTTGATTGTTTTGCCGATTGCGCTTCGCGTAGTATTTGATTCCAGCCATGCCAAGAATAGAATCGTCAAGGTACTACCAATTCCGCCTTGCGTTTGAACGCGCTCAACCTTTAACCCGAACGATTCAATCCAAAGGCGTAAACCCTCTTTGGTGAAACGGCGAAAATCAAACGGCGATCCATGCGCGTGATACAAAAAAGGAACAGAGATCGCAATTTTACCCCCACGTTTAACGCGCTCGAAAATCTGAGTAAAAATTGTCGCGTCTTCTACGTGTTCTAAAACTTGAGTCGATAAAACGCAATCCAGCTCATCCGTAGGCGGTACGACGCCATTTTTAACGATGAGCTCGATGCCTTTGGCTTGAACAATATCCGCGCCAATGTAGCGCGTAATGTTTGGCATATACGCCTTATACGGCTGAGAGCCGCAACCAAAATCCAAGCATACGCCGCTAAAATCGCGCAGAATTTCTTTTAACTGCGGTTTAAGTTGATAGGTAGCCAAATATTGCCAATGCAAGATGTTGATATTTGGTTCTTTGCCACAGATTTTTTCGTAAAATAAACGAAAAAGTCTAGCTTTTGGCGACTCTTTATCCATATTTTATGCCTTTCGTATCAAATTCCTGCTTTCATCAAACGCGCTATAGGCAAATATAACGCCGATTGTTGAGTTAATCGCAAAAGTTGTTTAAGCGTCCATTTGCGATGCGTGTTTAAGCCGTTAAGCTCGTCAAAATGATTGAGGTAGTCATTGAAGTTCTTGTCCTTCCACCAGTCCCAATCCGCCCACGTTAAACGATAATTTGGAAAAACCAAGTCGGTAAAAATTCGCAAAGCGTCGTGTTTTCTGCCGACGTGATTTGAAAAAGCGTTCCGCAACAGTCTTGCAATTTGGCAGAAACTCACATATAAACCTTTTGAGAATTACTGCAATCATACTACCGCAACGCTTAAGATGCCGCTACGACAATAATTTTAAGCCTCTCGCATTTTTTGCAGTTTGGCAGTAAGCCATTTGTTGCTTGTGATTAAGTTGAGCCCTTGACATTGGCGACAGACGTCAAATAGGTTTTTGTTTTTCGATAAAGCTAAACGACGCTTTTTTATTGCTTCGCCATTCCACAACTCGCTCCACGACTGACAATTATAGACGTTTGCGTTTTTTAATTCCATCATTGGATCGGCGCAACAGCTGACAATATTGCAATCTGAATCTATATATATTCCTTGATAAGAGAAGTGGCATTTATTCGTAGTGTATAAAGCAGTTCCGTCTTTTTTGAAACTTGCATCTAGCGGTTTTATACGAGTTGCAAAACGATGTTCCTTTGCAAAGGCGATAAAACGTTCTCTAAACTCTTGATCGCCATTGTCAAGTAGTTGTAATTGCGTTACTTCTCGTAAAGCGGTTCTTTCAATTTTTTGTATATTATTAATTATTTTATCCCATGAACCTCCTATACGATAAAAATTTTCGTAGCTTCCTTGATCGTATCCATCCATACTCACTATAAGCTCGGAAATATTACGGTATTTTTCGTGATATGCAATTAGACTATCTATATGCTCGGATCGGACGTTTAAGTTAGTGCTAAAAATAATAAAATAGGAAGATAAGATATCTAGAATTGATAAAAAGTCTAGATTTAAGAATGGCTCGCCAAAATTGTTGACTACAAACGTGTCACAATGTCGTTTTCCGTCGATTTCAACCAGCGAAAGAATCTTCTGAACATCTTTGGGCTTGATAAATTTTGACTTTCTGCTTTTTTGAAAATAGCGATGCGGTACCGGACAGCCGCGGCAATGCAGATTACAGACGGCGGAGGTTTCAATTAAAATAGCGATAGGGCGGTTAAAAGCCTTTCCTCTTAAGATTGGCGCACAAATAATAGATAGTTTCATCAGTAGCGTATTTAAGCGGGCTTTTATGCGTCTTAATAGCAAAGGTTACCTTTCTTTCTCTAGTTGGATTCAAATTGCGCTGCGAGCAAATAACCTAAATACGCGCAAGGAAATTTTGTGCTTTAGTAAATTTAATCGCCATACAAAATTCTTTATTTTGCTTTTATACAATAAATAAACTTTTAACGGTCTAACAGATATCCAATAAAACATATAAACGTTAAACGACAACATTCCAAATTTCTGCAAAGCGCTGTGGTAATTATACAAATTAGACGACCTATATATTCTATAAAACGAACGGTATTGCCTAAATTGGTCAAATACGCTATCTACAATTATATTATAGTTATAACGAAAAGCGTAAATAGGATTTTTAATCTCGTCCATATAGAACCCCATAACTCTAATGGCTTCTTTTTTGTATACCCAATAAATGATTTTGCGAATCTCCGTATTATCAAAAGTATTTGTATCAATTAAATGTTGCAATGCAAATATTGTCATTTGCGCCATATCGGCGGGTAAAAAATGTCTGCACGTCCATTCTCGACCGTCTGCGCCGAACCCGGAACGCGAAGGATTTGCTACGATAAAACTTTCTTCGGCTGGTTTCCAATATATATTTGGAACTATCGCGCTAGCTCCGGACATGGCAATGTTTGCAAAAATAAAACTGAAAGTCGTCTGTAATTGACGATTATCTGCTACTTTCAAGTGGCGTTCTACCGCATCGACTAAATGCTTCGTATTGAAAATTTCTCCCGTTGGATGCTTAAACGCGCAATAAAGATTAGCAAAGGCATCTGCTGGATCGTTATAAATTTCATTGAACGTTTTTTCGCCGCAATATACGTACGCAAAATCTCGTTCGGATAAAAAAGCGATGAGTTTTGGTATATTTTCAATTACGATTAAATCGCGATCGTTGCAGTAAAAGGCGTATTTGCCGCTCGCTCTGGTAATGACCACTAGCATATTCCTAATAGCGCCAATATTATTCTCGTTTTCAAAGTACTTAAAACGCGAATCGGCTATTTTGCCCAGCAGTTCTTTTGTGTTGTCGGTCGAAGCGTTGTCGTTAACGCAAACCTCAATATCTTCGCGTTCGCAACTTAAAATTGAAGTTACAAGCGCATAAACGCGTTCAGCGCGATTATATGTGGCAATGCAAAAACTGACTATGGGTTGCGACACGCTTACCTTCTTTCTACGGACGTTGCTAATTGTACCATAACTCGGCTTCAATTGATTAAGACTATTTTGGCTAACTACGAATAGATTGCAAAAACCATAAATTCGCATGGCCAGCCTCTAAACGCATTCGCCGATGAAACATCGCGCTTGAAAAACTACGGCTGTTAAGAAGCGCGCGTCAAGGCGCGATGAATTGCGTTTCGCCCGCTTTTGCCTCGACAAAAACCGCGAAAACGATCCCGTCGATTTCAAGATAGATCGTCTCCCCGCTAAAACCGCCGTCGATTTGCGCGGCGAAGCCCTCGCCGTTTGTGATCGCGATTGGCAATTCGCCGTCCGCGCGTTTTTGCTCCGCCGCGTATATGCGAACGCGCGATCGCCCCGAAACGACGAAGTCGCCGTCGCTTATCAATTCGCCTACGGGCGTTTGGCTTTCGACTTCGCTCAAACGCGAATCGCCGCAACCGCACAGCAAAAACGCGATCGCAAGCGCAAAAGCTCTCATCTTGCGCGCTCCAATCGATAAAATTCGCCCGCTTGATAATTACGCGCTTCGTAGCCGTTAAAGTCGATCAAGCGAAAGCCTTCGGGCAACGTTAGCGGCGCGTTTTCAGTTTCGCCAACGCCGACGTATCGCGCCTCTTTAAGCCAGATCGGGCTTTGCGGAAAAACTTCCAGCTCGATTTCGCCGTCTTGCGCCGCGAAAACCTGATACAACTGCCCCGAATGCATGCGATGAAGGCGGTTCAGCGATTGCGGCAGGCGGCTGTCGTATTGCGCCCACAACGCGGCGCGATCGTTCTCGGCGGTCTCGATTACCTTCGTTACGCCGATTAGCCGATCGATTCGCAAATCTCCAATCGGCGCAAACGGATTCCAGCCGTATCGCAAAAACGCCGTAACTTTGCGCGATCTGATCGGCGAGGCGACAAATCTTTCGCCGCCGTACTCAAGCGCGATCGCGCCGCCCCATTTGGCGCTCAAAAACGCCTCGCTTTCGTCGATAATCGCAAACCGCTCAAGCTCGCCCTCCGCGTTTTCGCCGTAAATCCACCCAAACGGCAAAAAGCGATCTTCGCCAAGCAAAACCGCCTTCGCCCAAAAACCTTCCGCGCTTAAACGCGCTTCGCTCGCGCTCGGCAAAAGCGGATAGGCTAAATCGCCGCTAAAAAGGCGAACGCCGTAGCGATCGGCGTATAACGCGCCGCGTCCCGTTTTGGCTTCAATCGCCGCGCCGCTCAAAACGACGACGCTAGAAGGCGGCTCGATCGATATTTGGCTTTTGCCGATCGCGGCGCGAACGCTCGCGTTGTTCTCGATTGTAAGCGCGATCTCTTCGATATTTATCAAACAACCGTCGTCGCGCTCTGTTAGTTTCGCGTTTGGCGGCGCGGCGAGATTTAGCAAAAGTCGTTTTTGCGCGTCTCGAAACTCCACGCTAAATCCGCCGCCGTCCAGAGCTTTTATCGTACGCGAAACGCCGCCAAACGTTTTTACGCGCTGCGTTTGCGTCAAGCCGCCGTTTGATCGCTTGATGATTTTAATATCGATTGTTATCGGCTCCGCGTCCGCAAACGGAATAAAAATAAGCCGATCGCCGCCCTCCGCGCCTTCGTTTGCGATAAACGTCAGCCCTTTGTCGTCGATATAAGCCTCGCCTTTTGTCGGCTCAAGCGCGATTATCGGCTCAAATTTGAAAGCGGACCAAAAAGGCAGACGCGCCTTCGCCCCTTCCTCGATCTCCAAAAGCGCGTCGATCGCAATCAATCCGCGTTTGGTTATGGTTACCCGTTTTTTGATTAGCCCGTTGTTTTTGTCGGCGTAAACGGCGGTGAAATCGCCTTTTGGCTCGCCCGAATACGATACGCTATCGCCCTCAAACGCAAGCGTTCCATGCGGCGGATAGCTTAAAACGGGCGGCGCGCCTTTGGCTATGTCGCCTATAACCCACCGAAACGCGTCGGGTTTGGAGCGATCGACGACGTTAAAATATATGTAGCGGCTCTGTTTTTCGCCAAGCGGCGCGATCTCGACGAGTCCCTCGCCGCTTTTGCGTAGCGCGGCGACTTCGATATAGCTTTCGGCTTCGTTGATTTTCAGTTTGATAACGGCGGGCGTGTGATTTACGGCGATCCATTTTTCGTCCAAAAACAGCCTGACGCGCTCAAATCTGCCTTCCGCGTTTAGAACGCGGCGATCAACTTCTTGAGCGAACGCGAACGCGCCCAGCATTAACGCCGTCAATAAATATCTGCCCATTTGAACGGCATTTTAGCCGCCGCCGCCTAAAAATCGCGGAGAGCGAAACGGCTTTTTGCCACGCGACAATCATAAAAATTTGTAACTTTAATATAAACATCTCTAAACTACTTCATAAAGTTTTGAAAGGAGCGCACAATGATTGATTGGGCTAAAGAGCTGAAGCTGGATTCGGTTGGCAAGGTTTATCGCAACCTCTCGTACGACGAGATTTACGAGCGCGAAAAGAGTAACGGCGAGGTCGTTTTCACCAAAAGCGGCGCGGCAGCCGTGGATACGGGCAAATTCACGGGGCGCAGCCCGAAAGACAAGTACTTCGTCAAAGCCGATCCGTCGCAAAAGTACATTGC
>JAISMA010000223.1 GCA_031276985.1 Helicobacteraceae bacterium
ATATCGGCGCAATCGAAAAGCTAATCGCCAAAAAACGCGCAATCAAACAAGGCGTAATGCAACAACTTCTCACAGGCAAACGCCGCTTAACAGGCTTCAACTCCCAATGGACAGAAAAAAATATCAACGATCTGGGAAATGTAATCACAGGGAGAACTCCAAGTACCGCAAATAAAGAATACTGGAACGGAAGCATTGCTTGGGTAACGCCAACAGATATATCATTTACAAAAAACATCTATAAAAGCGAAAGAATGGTAACCGAATGCGGCATTAAGCAAATTTGTGAATTACCGCCCAATACGCTTCTTGTAACTTGTATTGCAAGCATAGGCAAAAACACTATACTTCGAGTACGCGGGGCTACTAACCAACAGATAAATGCTGTTATCCCGTTTGATGATTTTGATGTAGATTTCTTATATTATGTTTTAGAAATAAACAAACAAGCATTATTGCAGAAAGCTGGACAAACAGCTACAAATATTATTTCAAAAACGGAATTTTCAACAATTGTATTTAAGATACCGCCAACGCTTGCAGAGCAACAAGCGATCGCTAAAATTCTATCCGATATAGACGCGCAGATCGACGCGCTAATAGCAAAGCTAAACAAAGCAAAAAACATCAAACAAGGCATAGCGCAAAAGCTACTAACGGGCAAAATTAGACTACCGCAAAGGATCGCAAATGGCTGAACGCGACACGCAAAATCGCATATTACAACTTATAAGGCAAAAGCTAGGCTTCGCGTATCTTGGCGATCTACGCGCCAAAGACAACAAAAACATAGACGAATCCGCGCTTAAAACCTATCTAAAACGTTCAGGTTACAAAGATCGCCTAATTAACGGCGCAATGCGCGATCTTATTAGCGCGGCAAGCAAAAACGCCGATCTCTACGAGACAAACAAAGAGCTATATACGCTTTTGCGCTATGGTCATTCCATTGTGGTTGAAACGGGCAAACATTCGGAACATATTTATTTTATCGATTGGAAAAATCCTCTTAACAACGATTTCGCCGTTGCGGAGGAAGTAACCGTGAAAGGCAAAAGCGAACGCCGCCCCGATATTGTGTTTTATATAAACGGTATCGCAATCGCAACGCTAGAGCTTAAATCTGGCGCGACGTCCGTCTCAAAAGGCATACGACAAACAATCAGCGCGCAAACAGAAGCGTACATTCGCCCGTTTTTCAACACGGTACAGATCTGCCTTGCGGGTAACGATACGGAAGGCTTGCGTTACGGCGCAATCGAAACGCCCGAAAAACACTATATGAAATGGAAAGAAGACGACAAAGCGCCCGATCTAATTTCGGCAAAAATCCGCGCTTTGCGCGAAGGCGAAAAACGCGAGATCGACAAAGATATTATTTCGCTGTTTGCCAAAGAACGCCTATGCGATATATTGTACAACTTTATCGTCTTTGACGCTGGCAAGAAAAAGCTATGCCGACAAAATCAATTTTTTGGCGTTGTCGCGGCGCGAGATCGCCTTTTGCGACGCGAAGGCGGCATAATATGGCACACGCAAGGCAGCGGAAAATCGCTTACTATGGTTTGGCTTTCGCGCATTATAAAAGAAAACAATCCAAAAGCCCGCATATTGATCGTTACCGATCGCGAAGAGTTGGATCATCAGATAGCGACAAAAGTATACAACAATGACGCGACGGGCGATCGCATTTATAACACAAAATCAGGAGCGGATCTTATAGAACAACTCCAAAAAACCGAGCATAACACAATGTGTTCGCTTATCCACAAATTCGGCGTACGCGCAAATTCGGACGATGAAAAACTATCGGAAAAATTGTACGAAAAATACATCGAGGACTTAAAGGCAAGTTTGCCAACGGGTTTTAAGGCAAAAGGCGATTTTTACGTTTTTGTAGACGAATGCCACAGAACGCAAAGCGGCAAACTTCACGCCGCTATGAAAACCTTGTTGCCAGAGGCGATATTTATAGGATTTACAGGCACGCCGCTTCTTGCCAAACAAAAACGCCCTTCGGCGATCGGCGAAAAAAGCAGCGTGGAAATATTCGGCGGTTATATCCATACATACAAATACAACGAAGCGACAGCCGACGGCGTAGTGCTAGATCTACGCTACGAAGCGCGGGATATTGAGCAATGGCTTTCGTCGAGCGAAAAAATCGATCAATGGTTCGATATGAAAACGAGCGGCTTAACCGACGTCGCAAAAGCGCAATTAAAACAGCGCTGGGGAACATTACAAAACGTATTTTCCAGCGCAAGCAGGCTTTCAAAAGTCGTGAGCGACATTGTTTTCGATATGGAACGCTATCCGCGCCTAAAAAGCGGACACGGCAACGCGCTACTTGTCGCGGGAAGCATTTATGAAGCCTGCAAATATTTCGAGATGTTTCAAAATACGGAACTTAAAGATAAATGCGCGATCATCACCTCGTACAATACGAGCGATCCTAATATAAAATTATCGGACACGGGAGAGGGCGAAACGGAAGATCTGTTCAAAAATAAAATTTATAAAGATATGCTCAAAGGCAGATCGCAAACAGATTTTGAAAATGAAGCAAAAGAACAGTTCATCAACGAACCCGCAAAGATGAAACTGCTAATCGTGGTGGATAAACTGCTTACGGGTTTCGACGCGCCAAGAGCGACCTATTTATATATCGATAAATCAATGCGCGATCACGGTTTGTTTCAAGCGATCTGTCGCGTGAATCGTCTGGATACGAAGAACGAGGATAAAGACTACGGTTATATTATCGACTATAAAGATCTGTTCAAAGCGCTAACGCAAGCCGTAGCCGATTACACCAGCGGGGCTTTTGGCGAGTTTGATCGCGACGACGTTCAAGGACTGCTAAAAAATCGCCGCGACGAAGCAAAAAAACGCTTTGAGGAAGCAATGGAGAGCTTGCGCGCTCATTGCGACTCTGTGCCGCCGCCAAAAGATACGCTTGAGTTTATGCATTATTTTTGTTCCGCAAACGGCGATCCTAACGAGATCAAAGCAAACGAGCCGAAACGACTTACGCTTTATCGATTAACGTCGGCGGCGCTTCGCGCTTACGCCGATATTGCCAACGATATGTCTTCGCTTGGATATTCAAAAGAGGCGCGAGAGGATTTAAGAAAAGAGGTTTATTATTATAAAACGCGGCGCGACGAAATAAAGATCGCAAGTTGTGATTATATCGATCTTAAACAGTTTGAGCCAGATATGCGCCATTTGCTTGATACATATATCGCGGCAAACGAGAGCAAAGAGTTAGCGGCGTTTGACGATTTGACCCTTATTGAAATAATGATCGCAAAAGGCGCGGATTTCGTGGGCGATTTGCCCGCTGGCATTCGTGAAAACAACTCCGCCGTCGCGGAAACTGTGGAGGCAAACATTCGCAAAAAGATCGTGGAAAAAGAGCTTGCCAATCCGAAATATTATCAAGAAATGTCCGAGTTGCTAGACGATCTTATAAAACGGCGCAAAGCGGAACAGATTAAATACGCGGCTTATCTTGAAGAGTGCGTCGCGCTTGCGAAAAAAGTCAACAGCGGCGGAGAAACAGATCGCTATCCCGACAAGATTAAACATTCCGACGCTATGAAGGCGCTATATGATAATATCACGAAAGATATTGATTTTATTGTTAGCCTTCATAAAGCCATTAAACAACGCAAAGATCACGAATGGCTTGGCGAACCCTCGAAAGAAAGAAAGGTTAAGCAGATTATCCATGAATTCGCAAAAGACGATGAAATGATCGAAAAGATATTTGAAATAGTAAAAGCGCAAAAGGAATATCTCAAATGAACGTAAATGGCATATCCGTCGAAGTGTTAAGAAAAAACAACAAAAATATGCACCTGTACGTCTTGCCGCCGCTTGGAAAAGTGCGCGTTTCGGCGCCGTTAAAAATCGCCGACGAAACGATACGGCTTTTCGTGCTTACAAAATTAGGCTGGGTGAAATCAAAAATCCGCGAGTTTGAAAACCAACCTCGTCAAACAATCCGCGAATACGTTTCGGGCGAAAGCCACTATTTTTGGGGAAATCGCTACCTTCTAAAAGTGATCGAAAACGCGAAAGAAAACGGCGTTTCGGCGCAATCTGGATATTTAGTTTTACGGCTTCGCAAAGGCTCAAACAGCGCGGATCGCAAAACAATTTTTAACGAGTGGTATCGCAAAGAATTAAAGCAAAAAATCCCCGCTTTGATCGCGTTATGGCAAAAACGGCTTGGCGTGATCGCAAACGATTGGCAAGTTAAAAATATGCGTACCAAATGGGGAACATGCAACGTATCGAAAAAGCGCGTTTGGATTAACCTGCAACTTGCCAAAAAACCGATCGAATGCCTTGAATATATTATCGTCCATGAGTTGTGCCATTTGATCCAAAAAGATCATTCAGCCGCGTTTATAGCGCTAATGGATAAACATCTTCCAAATTGGCGCGTAACGCAAAGAACGCTAAACGAGTTTATCATCGACGCGTACGACGGCGCTTTTGAAAAAAGCAAAATCGCCGCGTAGCTTCAAGCGCGAAAAAACGTCCGCGTTGCGCCGATCGCGCCGAAGCCGATCGCGGATTATGGTTTGATCAAAACGCCAAGCGATCGCATTTCATCAAGCGCGTTTGCCGCGCCTTCAGCCGTTACGCCGACGCAAGCGCCCGCCAAAACGGATACTTTGTTTCCAAGCCGCAAAGCGTCGATCGCGCTACTTTTGACGCAAAAATCCGTCGCGATTCCCGCGAAATCCAGCTCGTAACCGCCGCCAAAAAGCCGCTCTAAGCCCGTGCTTGTAACCTTATCGTTTTCAAAAAAAGCCGAATAGCTGTCGATTTGCGCCCTTGCGCCCTTGCGAACGATAAAGTTAAACCTGAACGTATCCAGCCGCGAATGAAACGCCGCGCCGAAGCTGTCTTGAACGCAATGGCTCGCCCACAAAACCTGCTTTCCGTAGCTAACGTCGATTATGTCCAGCGGTTTTTTGCCCGCGTGATTGGCGGCGAAAGAGAGGTGATTTTGCGGATGCCAATCCTGCGTGGCGACGATTAGATCGTATTCGCCGCTTGCCATTAGGCGATTTATGGGTTCTATGATTGTTTCGCCGCCGACGCAATAGAGCGCGCCGTTTGGATCGGCAAAGTCGTTTTGCGCGTCGATTATTATCAGGCTTTTGTTCATGATTCAATCCTTAACATAACGGGCGGCGATTTAACAAACGCCAACGCGCCGATCTCCTTTAGCGCCGCGATCAGATCGACCTCTCTGGCTTTGTGCGTAGACAAAAGCAGATTCGCCCACTCTTTTTTCACCCGCTTTTTGCGTTGCAAAACGGTCTCGATCGATATGTCGCGGCTTGCCAAAATCGCCGCCGTTTGCGCTAACACGCCCGCTACGTCCTCGACGAGAACGCGAATATAGTATTTGCTTTCGATTTCGTCTTTTCTCGCTACGCTTAACTGCCTTTCATTGGCGCGTCTAAAGCCCAGCATTGGCGAAGTTTCGCCCCGCGCTATTGCGATCAGATCGGCTACCGCGGAGCTTGCCGTCGCCCTTCCGCCCGCGCCCGCGCCGTAGTAGAAGGTTTCGCCGCTCATATCGCCAATCATCGAAACGCCGTTCATTACGCCGTCGACTTTAGCGATCATATCTTTGCGCGAAACGAACGACGGATGCACGCGCAAACTAACCTTGTCGCCGCGTTTTTTGGCGATAGCGAGCGATTTGATCGTGTAGCCGAACTCTTCGGCGAATGCTATATCCTCGTCGGTTAAATGCCCGATTCCCTCGATAAGCATATCTTCGGGTTTAGCGTCGATTCCATAGGCGAGGCTTGCCAAAATAAGCAGTTTATGCGCCGCGTCGAAACCGCCCACGTCGAACGTTGGATCGGCTTCCGCGTAGCCAAGCTCCTGCGCTTCTTTGAGGGCGCGATCGAAACTGACGCGCTTTTCAAACATTCGCGTAAGCATATAGTTGCACGTGCCGTTTATCACGCCGCGAATGCTCTCGATGTGGTTTGCGCCAAGCCCGTCGCGCAAAGCGCGCACAATCGGAATCCCGCCCGCGACGCTCGCCTCGTACATAAACGGAACGCCGTTTGCCAGCTCTTCCAACTCGTAACGGCGATAGGCTAACAGCGCTTTATTCGCCGTAACGACCGCCTTTTTGTTTTTCAGCGCCGCTTTGACAACCTCGTACGCATGCTCCACGCCGCCCATAAGCTCCACGACCGCGTCGATCTGCGGATCGTCCGTCGCCTCTTTATAATCCGCGCTAAGCGGAAAATCAACGCCGTCGCGTTTGCGGTTTGGGTTTTTTACGATCCCTTTGACGACGCGGATCTCTTTGCCCGCTCTCGCGGTTATAACCGATTTGTTTTCGCGCAAAATATCGGCTACCGCCGCGCCCACCGTACCAACGCCAACCAAAGCTATTTTCAACATAAATCTATCGCCTCGCTATATTCGTCGCGGATTGTAGCAAACGCCGCTTTTCGCGTTTGCGTAAAAATTCGCCCCGCCAAGTTTGCCCTCCGCTTTGGAGTTCAGAGGGCGATTGTTTTTAACAGCGCTTCGACTTTGGCTATTTGCGCTTCGACGGCGCTTGTAGCCGTTCCGCCTTCGCTTGTTCTGGCGTTCATCGAGGCGAAAACGTCGAGCGCGAAAACGAGAACGGCTAAACGACCGTCGATTTGCGCTAGATCGGCGCTTGTTAGATCGCTTAGATCGACGCCCTTTTGATCGGCTAAAGCCACGGCTTTTCGCGCCAAATGGTGCGCGTCCCGAAACGCTACGCCTTTTTTGACCGCCGCGTCGGCTAGATCGGTGGCGGTTAAATGCCCGCGCTTGCACGCTTTGAGCATGGCTTCGGCGTTGAATTTCGTCTCTTTATCGCCAATCATTTCCGTGAAGATCGCAAGCGAATCGCCAAGCGTTTTAAGCGCGTCGAAAACGCTTTGCTTGTCCTCTTGCAAATCTTTGTTGTAAGCCAGCGGCAACGCCTTCATCGTCGTAAAAAGCGCGATCAGATCGCCGTATATTCGCCCCGTTTTGCCGCGTATCAGTTCGGCGGCGTCGGGATTGCGTTTTTGCGGCATAATCGAGCTACCCGTCGTGAACCGATCGCTTATCTTGACAAATCCAAACTCGCTTGAAGACCACAAGATCAGCTCTTCGCAAAAACGACTTAGGTGCGTCTGCGCGAGGCTTGCGTTGAAAAGCGCCTCCAGCGCGAAGTCGCGGTCGCTAACGCCGTCCATCGCGTTGAGCGTTACGCCGTCGAAGCCAAGCTCTTTCGCCGTCGCTTGACGATCTATGTCGTGCGGCGTACCCGCGAGCGCCGCGCCGCCAAGAGGCGAGATATTGCAACGTTTGCGGCTTGATTCAAAGCGTTCAAAATCGCGGATAAACATGGCGATATAGGCGAGCAGATGATAAGCGAGGCTAATCGGTTGCGCGTGTTGAAGGTGCGTAAAACCCGGCATTAGCGTTTGCGTATGCGCTTTGGCGATTGCGAGCAACGTTTTTATAAGTTTGACAAGCAAAAGCGCCATAGCGCGATTTTGCCGCATGCACCACAGGCGAAAATCCAGCGCGACTTGATCGTTGCGGCTTCGCGCCGTGTGAAGCCGTTTGCCCGCTTCGCCGATAAGCTCCGTCAGGCGTTTTTCAAGCGCCATGTGAATGTCTTCGTCGCAAACGCGAAATTCGAATTCGCCGCGCTCAATTTCGCCTTTAATTTGCTCCAAACCGCGAGCAATCGCCTTAAAATCGTCGTCGGCGATAATGCCTTGCGCGGCGAGCATGCGCGCATGCGCGATCGAGCCTTCAATGTCCTCGCGGTAAAGCGCGCGATCTACGTCTATCGACGCGTTGAATCGATCGAGTAAAGCGTCGCCCTCTTCGCCGCCGTCGCCCCAAAGTTTGTCGCTCATTTTGCCATTTCTACCACGCGCAATTCGCGGATTACGTTGACCTTGATTTCGCCCGGATACTGCATTTTGCGCTCAATCTCGCTTGCGATCTCTTTGCCAAGCAACACCGTTTCGCGGTCGTCGATAGCGTTGGCGTTGACGATCACGCGCAATTCGCGCCCCGCCGCAATCGCGTAAGCCTGCGTAACTCCCTTTTTGTTGACGGCGATGCTTTCAAGCTCCTGAACGCGCTTAAGATAGCCTTCCAGCACGTCGCGCCGCGCTCCTGGACGCGCCGCGCTTAAAGCGTCCGAAGCGCACACGGCCGCCGACTCAATCGTGAGCGGCTCTTCGTGTCCGTGGTGCGCCATAATCGCGTTTAACACGACGTCGCTTTCGCCGAAGCGTTTGCATATATCGTAGCCTAGCGTTACGTGATTGCCGTCTTGATCTTGCGTGGAGGCTTTGCCTATGTCGTGCAAAAGCCCTGCGCGTCTGGCGAGTTTTTCGTTGCCGTCAAGCTCCGCGGCGATCACGCCCGCCAAACGCGAAACCTCGATCGAGTGCGCCAAAGCGTTCTGTCCGTAGCTTGCGCGGTATTTGAGCCTGCCCACAAGCCTTGCTAATTCGGGATGCAGATCGCTAACGCCCAAATCGATCGCCACGTTCTGCCCGTCTTCTAAAAGGCTCTCTTCAAACTGCGCTTTAACGCCGTTGTATATCTCTTCGATTCGCGCGGGCTGAATGCGCCCGTCCTGCAACAAAAGCTCCAGCGTGCGCGCGGCGATTGCGCGGCGGTACAGGTTAAAACTGCTGATGACGATCGCGCCCGGCGTGTCGTCGATAACTATATCCACGCCAAGCAGATTTTCCAGCGTTTTAATGTTGCGCCCCTCTTTGCCGATAATGCGCCCTTTGTACTCCTCGTTGCTAATGGCGATCGTGTTGATTAGCCTCTCGTTGGCAAAGTCGCTCGCAAAGCGGGTCGTCGCCTGCGCGATAATAAAATTGGCGCGTCGCCTAGCCTCGTTTTTGGCTTCCGTTTCCGCCCTGCGTATGATATTCGCCGCGTCAAGCCTAGCTTTTTCCTCCACTTGAGAGAGCAAAACCTTTTCGGCTTCGGCGGCGCTCATGCCCGCCGCTTTTTCGATTGCGCTTTGCGCTTCCAGCAGTCGCTGCTCGTTGCGTTTTTGCTGTTCTTTAACGTCTTTTTGTAGCTTTGAGACCTCTTTGTAAAGTTTGTCGATTGTACGGCGTCTTTCTTCCGTCGCCTCCTCTTTTTGCGCGATCAGACGAGTTTTGCGTTCCTGCTCGCGCAAAGCCGCGCCGAATTCGTCCTCGACGCTTTTTCGCACCTCGATCTCTTTGGCTTTCGCCTCGACTTTGGCGCGCTCTAAAATCATACGCGCTTCGCTCTCGATCGCTTTGGCTTTGGCTTTTGCCTGCTCGACGCGGGCGGCGTGTCGCGCTAAATTAATCTTGCGCGTTACAAACCAAGCTATTGCGGCGCATATTACTCCCGAAACTATTCCCGAAACGATATGTTCTAAAACCATTACGGTTCCCTAAATTGCAAATCACCTTATTGCCGCTCACTAGATAATCCCCTTCAATATCCCAAGCGTCGCCGACTTTCGGCGCGCCAAGAAAAAACGGCTGAACAAAAATCACTATCGGTTTCTCAACTAATTCGCAAACAAAACGATCGTACATGCCTTTGCCGCGTCCAACGCGCTTAAAATCGGCGGAGACGGCAACGGCAGGCGCAATCAGAAGGTCGGCTTTTTTAATCTCCCGCAAGCTATTCGCAGGGGCTAACACACCTAATGACTGACGACACAAAGGCAATCGCAATGCTACCATTTTGAAGCTAACGCCCGCGACAAAAGGAGCGTACAGTTTGGCTCTGCGCTTTAGACGGCGAAACATGGCGCGTAAATCCGCCTCAAAGCGTAGCGGCAGATAGATTAACGCGCTTTTGAAGCTAAGTTTTGCGAGCAGTTTCGCAAGGCTTTGGCGCGTTTTTGCGCTTTGCGCGGCGCATACCGCTTTGCTTCGTGATTTGAGTTTCGCCAGCGCGATCGCTCTAAGCGCGTTTTTGTCCATAGTTTAGAATGCCGTTTTCGGTTATAATTTCGTTATGGTAACACGAACGCTTTTTTTAATTGCCGCGATCGCGCTGACTTTTATCGGTTGCGACGACAATCGCGCCTCGATAGTCGGCGCGAAAACGGACTTTGAGCTAAAAACGTTAAACGGCGAGATTATCCGCGCCCGCATAGAGCCTTCCGAAGGGCGATTCAACAATCTGGTAATCGACAACGGCGGCATACCCACGGTTTACGCGTTTTTCACCACGATTTGCCCCGAATGCGCCAAAGAGATCCCTCATCTTATCGATATGAAAAAACGTTACGGAGGCAAGATTGATCTAATAGGCGTGCTTGTGGAAAACAAAACTTCCGACGAATTGGCGGATTTTGTCGCGTTTCATCAGATAAATTATACCGTTGCGCTTGGCGCGGGCGCGTTTCGACTTGCGGACGCGGTGGGCGGCGTGCGGCTGATCCCAGCGGTGCATATCTACGACGGCGCGGGCAAATACGTTTCGCATTTCGTGGGGCTTACGCCTCAGGAGATGCTAGAAGCCCGCATAAACTCGCTGATCGAAGCCAAATAGTGATAGCTAAGTTTCTTAGAAAAACGGCGGAGACGATTCGCGCCGCGATTCCCAAAACGCGCTCCGTTTCGCCCGAAATTCTGGAAGAGGCGCTAATTTGCGCGGATATGGACTACGACGAGGTGGAAGCCCTGCTGGATCGTCTCGTTCATCCAATCACGCGCGATCGCTTGAGGTTTGGACTGCTAGAGCTGTTGCCCGCCTTTGAGCCCGCGCCGATAACGCAAAAGCCGTTTGTGGAGCTTATCGTCGGCGTAAATGGCGCGGGCAAAACCACCGCGATCGCCAAACTCGCCAACCGCTACAAAAACGAAGGATTTAGCGTAACGCTTGGCGCAGGCGACACGTTTCGCGCCGCGGCGATTGAACAGCTTCAAGCGTGGGCGGACAAACTCGCGTTGCCGATTGTTTCCGCGAAAACGGGCGGCGATCCGTCGGCGGTCGCGTTTGACGCCGTTTCTTCCGCGCTGGCAAAAAAGCGCGATCGCGTCCTGATCGACACGGCGGGCAGGCTTCACACGCACAAAAATCTAGCCGAAGAGTTGAAAAAAATCGTTCGCGTGTGCGGCAAAGCATGCGACGGCGCGCCGCATAGAAAGTTGCTCGTTTTGGACGGAACGCAGGGGCGATCGGCTATCAATCAGGCGCGGGAATTCAACGAAACGATCGGGATTGACGGCATTATCGTTACGAAACTCGACGGCACGGCTAAAGGCGGCGCGATCTATTCGATCTCGCGCCAACTGCAAAAGCCGATCTTGTATATCGGCATTGGCGAAAAAGAGGACGATCTGGTCGAATTTGACGCCTATAGCTTCACCGACAGCCTCGTCGACCCGTTTTTTGAGTGAACAGCGCGGCGCGTAATGGCGAAAGAAAAAACGTTTTTTGAATGCCAAAGTTGCGGAACGATCGCGCCGCGCTGGATGGGCAAATGCGCAAGTTGCGGCGCGTGGGATAGTTTTGTCGAGATAAAAGAGCGCTCGGATACGAAAAAGCTAGGCGCAAACGAAGCGGACAAGAGCAAAGCCGTCGCAATTACGGACGTTGCGGAAGATGATTTTTTGCGATATTCCACAGGCGAAGCGGAGCTTGATCGCGCGCTTGGCGGCGGGCTTGTTTCGGGTAGCCTCGCGCTAATTGGCGGAGCGCCGGGCGTTGGCAAATCGACGCTGCTGCTAAAAATCGCCGCCAATCTCGCGGAAGCGGGCAAGAAAATTTTATACGTTAGCGCCGAAGAGAGCGCTGGGCAGATCAGGCTTCGCGCCGAGCGCATAGGCGCGCTCAAGCCAAATCTCGCGCTATTGAACGAAATCGATTTGCAAACAATCAAAAGCGAGCTTAATCGCGGCTATCACGCGGCGGTGATCGACTCAATCCAAACGATCTATTCAAGCGAGTTGTCCGCCGCGCCGGGCAGCGTTTCGCAGGTGCGCGAAATAACTTTCGAGCTAATGCGAATCGCCAAAGAGCGCGACGTTGCGATCTTTATCATCGGACACATCACGAAAGAGGGCGCGATAGCGGGTCCGCGCGTGCTGGAACACATGGTCGACGCCGTGCTGTATTTCGAGGGCGACAGCTCCGAAGAGTTGCGGATTTTGCGCGCTTTCAAAAACCGTTTCGGCGGCACGAGCGAAATCGGAATTTTCGAGATGAGGCGCGACGGGTTAAAAAGCGCGGGCAACGTCGGCGGCAGGTTTTTTAACCGCCGCGAAAACAAAAGCGGGTCGGCGGCTACGATCACAATGGAAGGAACGCGCCCGCTTGTGCTTGAGGTGCAGGCGCTGGTTAGCGATGCGTTTAGCTCCCCGCGCCGAAGCTCTACGGGCTTTGATCAGGCGCGGCTTACGATGCTTTTGGCGCTGCTGGAAAAGAAGCTGGAGTTGCCGTTTAACCGCTACGACGTGTTTATCAATATCGCGGGGGGCATTCGCGTGAGCGAAACCGCCGCCGATCTCGCCGTCGTCGCGGCAATCTTGAGCAGTTTTCGCAATCGTCCGATCGGCGAAAAAACGTTGTTTATCGGCGAAGTGAGTTTGATTGGCGATATTCGAGAAGTTTCAAATATGGATCAAAGGCTAATCGAGGGCGTGGCGCAGGGCTTTGAAAAGGCGGTTGTGCCGCGCAAACCTATGGGCGAGATCGATATTAAATGTTTTGTCGCCGAAGAGGTTGCGAAAGTTATCGACTGGATGTAATTTGCGTTTTGCGATCGGCGCGTTGGCGTTGATTTCGCGCTAACCTATCAAGTCTGCCGCCAAAAAGCGAGAAAGCCCCTCGCCAAAACGCGAAGGCGCGACAAAAACCGATTTGGGCGACGTTTTGGCTTTGCCCGCCGACATAGCCTTTGTCCCGAACGCCTCCTTTGGTTTCATTCTCGCTCTTGTTTGGGTTTATCGTCTGAAGCCACTTTGTCTTTTTTTGTCGCTTTTGCTTGGCGGATAAATGTCCATAGACAAAGCGCGCGAAATGGGCAAACCAAACGCGCCACGCGCTTATCCGCAACTAAACGGCTTTGTCGTTTGGGCAACGAGAATAGAGGGCGTTGATTATTTCGAGGTTTTTTTGGCGTCTTCGCGTTGCGCTTGCCACTGACCTATCAGCAAAGCCGCCAGAGCAGTGAACATTGTAAGCAACACAACCGCTCCCAATACTTCTGCGCTCATCTTAACTCCTTTAACGTAAAGGTTATGCCTCCAGCTAAAATATTATAGCGAACAGCATTGCGATAAACGTCGAAAGAAGGCTTGCGCCCGTTCCAACAAACACTGCGCCCGCAATCGCTACTTGAGGCTTGCTCATGCTATTTGCCCTAATAGTAGTCGCGCTAGAACGAGAATTACCAAAACGATCGGCGTAGCCGAAATCGCCATTAAACTAATTCCCGCTTTGTTCTCCGCTGAACTTCGCCCGTTATTATTGAGAGATGAAACTTCTTTGCTGGATTAGCGCGTAAGGCAACGCCGCCGTTTCGTCTCTTTATTCGCACTTTTTGGAGTTAGGGTAGAAAAGCCAACTCTTTTCCGATTTAACGAAAGTGATTTGGCATTGCCCTTTTGTAATTACGGTACCTTTTTTTCCAAAAAGGCTTACCATATCTTTATCGTTGAAATTTCTGTTGCCGCCGTTTTTAATATGATAGGTTACGGCTGCTATTACCGTTGGATACGCCGACTGGTATTTGCTAACGACTTCATCGGTAACATTGTTTTTGAAACGCATGGTTTGCGTAAAATGTACCGTCCAATCGTCGCCTTTTTGCAGGCGATCGGTTATATCAACTTCAAGCTCGACAAATCTATCTACAAATTCCATCTCATATTTACCGATTATCGCGTATATCGCTCCTTCCACCTCGTTTTTGCCCGGTTTGCCCGAACCGCTCAAACCGATTAGCGCGATAAATACGACGACAATCGCCGCGGCTATTCTGAATTTTTTTGAAGCCGACAGCTTTTTGATAAAGTCAAGCGGTTCCAAATTTGCCGATGCGTTTTGTTGTTCTTCCGACACTGTTTATCCTTTGTTTAACGCGCGTATCGGTCAAAAGTCGATACGCGAACATAAAGCGCCGACTGCTAATCAGTCGCCCGCAAGCAGTACTTGACTTGCGATCGCCGCGTATTGCTCCGCCGCGATCGTGTTGCCGCTTGATTGCGAATGAACAAGATCGCCCAGTAGCGCTTGGCTTAGGCGATCGTTTATATACGTTTTTGCCAGCGGATCGCGAAAGCGCGTGAAGGCAATGTTGAAATACGGCGAACTTTCTTGCGCGAGTTTGCCGTAGATAAAGCCAATGCCGAATATGCCGCGCCCTTCGTCGTGCTGGCTGTATATCGCCACGGGCATTCCAATATCCGCCTGCGTATGCGCGTTAATCTGCCATTTGTGCAGCGCGAAGCCGTTTTGCTTGTATTCGCCAAGTAGCCGCAGTATGTTTTCATGCTCCCATGTTTTCCAAGTGAGCAGAAACGCTTTGCTTTCGTTTGCCATATTCTCCTCCCGCCCTATTTCCAACTGCCGTCGGCTTTTTTCGTTTGCTCGAACTTACCTTCAAGATAGCCCTTTACAACGGTATCTTTAGGCGCAATCATCACCTGTTGAGCCTCCAGATCGTCGGGCTGGAGACGCGCAAGATCGTAGCGGGTGAGCTTACCGCCCACTTTTTCCAGAATTTCTTCCCAGTTCCTTCGCGTCAAATGTGACGAAATATCGTCGCACTCAGGACTAAGCGCTACGGCGGCGGTAACGCCTTGCTTGAATACCAGATCGACGGTGTACTTAACCGTTCGTTTATATTCGCTCGTTTGCTCTATGGCGACTTTTACGCCACCGAGGTCAAGATGATCGGGATAGCAAGCAATCATCACAGCACTGCTTCGCCAGTCTTTGACTGCTTTAAGCACAATCGGCTCGATCTCCTTCGTCTCCTCTGCGGTTAGCGCGCGATATTCCGCTAACGCGCCAATCGCAAACGCGCCCGTAACGGCAATCGCCGCAAACAATCTACCAATGCCCTGAACCCTCATGAAACTCTCCTTAAAAGACAAAATAACTCACTTTGGTGAGTTGCATTGCAATTATGCCGCGCATAAACTTAAATAAACTCACAATAGGGAGGTACGTTTGCGCGGCGAATTGCATAATAGCGATGTTGCTAGGCTGTATAAGCAAATAGGTGCGAACGTCAAACGAATCAGAACAGAAAAAAAGATCAGTCAATTGGAATTAAGCGTGGAAATGGGGCTAAAATCGGTGTCGCTCGTCTCAAAAGCGGAAATCGCGCTTGAAAACAAACATTTCAATCTTGAGCATTTGGCGCGAATCGCGTATATATTTGGCGTGGATATTCGGGAATTTTTTAACGGCGTAAATCCCATAAAGCCGACGTTGCAAACGTAACGTAACCAATCCCGCGACAATCAAAGCGATCTGCCGCGTATTTTCCGCTACAAAAGCCCGTTAAAAGCGAAAGAAAACCGAGAATAACGCCGTCCGTGTTTTAGTCGAGAACAATTCGATGCAACGGACAAGCCCGCTTCGGTTATTTCGCGTATTTTATCAAACTAGGGCATTTATTGGTATGAAATTAGCGTTTCGACGTTTTTTCTTAACGAGTATGGCGTTTTTTCGGCGTAGCCCAATCTAAGCGCGATCGTAGGATATTCGTTGTCGATTGGAATTTTGGTTGCGAGATCGTTTGCCAAGCCCGCTATTTCGCACGGCTGATTTATATACGCATGCGCGATCCCAAATGCCGTCGCTTTTAGCAAAAATCTTTGCAATGAGCGACCCAAATCAATCCATTCCGTTACGCTGTCGCGCCG
>JAISMA010000046.1 GCA_031276985.1 Helicobacteraceae bacterium
AAACGGCGCAAACCCGCTTACGAGCCGTTTGCAATCGACCGCAAAGGCGAAATCGACACGCCAAATGTCGCTTCGATTGCCGATTTGACGGCGTTTTTGAACGTTCCCGCGCATAAAACTATAAAGGCTGTCGCCAAAAAAGCGCTGTTTGACAACGGCGAAAAGATCGCGATCTTTTTCATTCGCGGATCGGACGAGCTTGAAGAAACCAAAGCGCTAAACGCCATAGGCGCGAACGAGTTAATCGACGTTTCGGCGGCGGAATTAGAAGCGCATAAGATCGTCGCTGGATTTATCGGCGTCGATTACGGCGAGGCGGAGGTTTTAACCGTAGTCGACCGCGAGCTGGAAAACGAAACCGATATGATCTGCGGCGCGAACAAAAAAGACAAACATATCGCGGGCGTTAGCGTCGGAAGCGATCGTAATTTCGCGGATTTGATCGCGGTTCAAGACGGCGATCTTTGCCCCGTTTGCGGCGCGAGCTTGCGTCGTCGATCAGGCATTGAGATCGGGCATATTTTTCAACTTGGCGAGCGCTACTCCAAACCGCTAAACGCGACTTTTCTGGACGAAAACGGCAAAACGAAGCCGCTTGTCATGGGAACTTACGGCATTGGCGTAAGCCGTCTGATCGCCGCGGCGATCGAGGCAAACGGCGACGAAAAAGGGTGCGTCTGGAACGAGGCGATCGCGCCGTATTTGGTCGACATAATCATAGGCAACGTCAAAGACGACGCGCAAACGCAAATCGCCGAACGGCTCTATTCACGGCTCATTCACGAGGGAGTAGATACAATACTTGACGATCGCGGCGCGGGCTTTGGCGTAAAGATGAACGATTTTGAGCTGATAGGTTTTCCTTACGCTATCGTCGTCGGCAAATTCGCCGCCGAAGGCAAAGCGGAGATCATCGCGCGAAAAAGCGGCGAAAGAGTTACGCTGGAAACCGAGCGGATCGTAGATTGGATAAAGGAGCATAGATGAAAAAGCTGCTAATGTTGGGGCTTATCGCGTTAAACGTCGTCGCTTTCGCGGCTACAAACAAGGAGATCGAAGGGTTTTACGCGCGTAGTTTGGAGCGCAATCCAAACTTTACCTTCGACAGACTGCGCGTAACGAACCGCGAAGCGATCAAGGAGCTGAAGGGTTGGGAGAAGATGGATGTAAATCTATCCGTTACGCCAAAAGGACAAACGATCCCGCTAACTCAAAACGGCTTGATTTACGCCTATAAAGGCTTTATCGCGCCTAGTCTGTTGTTAATTAAAAACGACAAGCATAAAACCGTTAGCGACGAGAAGCTAATCGAAGCGGCGCGCGCCAACCTGCAAAGCGCTCCTAACGCCAACGTCTCGCTAAAGTCGGCGCGAGTGATCAAACGCTATCCGATCAAAGAAATCGAAGGCTGGGAAGCGGTCTCGATGATTTTGGATATAGACGTCAAGCAAGGAACGCAGACGCGCTCTATGTCCGACAACGCCATTTGGTTTGCGGGCAAGGGCGCGATCGTCCCCGATATTATCCGCTTAGAAACGGGCGAATCGCTTAAGTTTGAGATCAAAGGCGAAATCAAGCCCGAACACTACCGCGCCGATCATCTTATAGCGGGTAACGCTTCCGCCGCGAACAAGATAATCGTTTTTAGCGATCCGCTTTGCCCCGCGTGCCGTCAGACAATGCCCGTTTTGTTGAAAGCGGCGAGCGAAAATCCCGACAAGATCGCGCTGTATTATTACGCGATGCCGACGCACGGCGTTTCTCCAACGCTGATGAAAGCGGCGATCGCCTCCCGTTTGGCGGGCGTTAAAAACGCCGAGCGCGCGATGTACGAGACCGATTTTGCCGTTAAAACAAACGACGATACGCTTGCGCTAAAGGCTTTTAACGAAACTTTCGGCGCAAAACACGAGTTAAAAGACGTAAATGCGCCCGAAGTTTTGTGGCATTACAACGTCGATCAGCAAGCCGCCTCGGAGCTTATGATTACATCCACGCCGTCGATCTTTCTCAACGGCAAGTTTGATTCTAAGCGCCAAGAAACGGCGAAACTCGTTAATTCGCTAGAGAAAAAGTGAGAAAACTCACAATCGCCTCTCGCGGCAGCGAGCTCGCGTTGTGGCAGGCAAACCATATCGCCTCGCTGCTAAAGGCGCGTTACGCCGATCTTGAAGTCGAGATCAAGATTTTCAAGACCAAAGGCGACGTCATATTGGATACGCCGCTTGCCAAAATCGGCGGCAAAGGGCTGTTTGTCAAAGAGCTGGAGGAGGCGATTTTGCGCGGCGAAGCCGATTTAGCCGTGCATAGCCTAAAAGATCTGCCCACTCGATTACCTGACGGGCTTGTTTTGGGTGGCGTAACCAAACGCGCCGATCGCAGGGATTGTCTCGTAAGCGACAAATACGACGCGTTAAAGCGCCTGCCTCGCGGCGCGATCGTCGGCACAACCTCGCTTCGCAGACGAATGCAACTGCTGGCAAAACGGGGCGATCTAAACGTCAAAAGTCTTCGCGGCAACGTTCAAAGCCGTCTGGACAAGCTCAAAAGCGGACTTTTCGACGCGATAGTTTTGGCGGCGGCGGGGCTGGAGCGGCTTAAACTAACAAGCGCGGTCAAATACGTTTGCCCGTTTGAAACGGACGTTATGCTGCCCGCTATGGCTCAAGGCGTTTTGGGTTTGGAGTGCGCCGACAATTCGCAAACGCTCAAACTGATCGCGCCGCTTATCGACGATCGCGCCGCGATAGAAAGCGCGATTGAGCGCGATTTTGTCGATCGGCTACAAGGCGGCTGTCAAGCGCCAATCGGCGTATGCGCGGAGCTATTGGACGACGGAACGATTCGCGCGCGCGGCGTCGCGGGCTTGCCAAACGGCAAAGATATGCTAAATGTCGAGGTGCGCGGCGATCGCAAAAACTATAAAACGATCGGCGGCGCGCTTGCGGATAAGCTGTTTGCGCTTGGCGTTAAAGAGGTTCTAATCCGCGCCGAAGCTATGAATAACGACGAAAACTAACCCGCCCTTGTTTTTTTTGGCGGTTACAATCGCCTCCCTTTTCGCCCCTAAACGCAAAGACGTTTTTTTGTTATAACGCTCTTTGATCTCCATTACGATCGTCCTTCTTTTCACGCGCAAACGCAACGCTAAAGCCGTTTATTTGTCGTTGTTTCGCCGCCGACTGCTTCCGTTATTTCGTAACTTAAAAATCCGCGCAATTCCAACGAGACTTGCGTTTTACTACCGATCGCTCCCGCCGTTTCTTTAACGCCTCGCCGTTTTGCGACCAATTGCCACCCCCTCGCCATTTCCGCATAACCTCCGCTCCTCCCGTCATTCCTCTGAAACGCACAGCCGCGAGGAACGCGAGCGTTCATTGCAGAAAACGATCGAAGATCAATCGTCATTCGACGGAGCTCATCATTGCTCCTCGTTTGCGGACGTTCGCGTTTAGACGCAGAACTCCTTGTATAGTTTTTTGTAGCGCTCAAGCTGTTCTTTGATATTGCGAATCACGCTTGCAGGCGCGTAGGGCAACAACCGCATAATATCGCGTCCCTCTTTGCTAAGAGCGGTATCCGCGCCAAAGGCGTTTTCCACCTCTTCGCTAAACAGCTCGCTTTCACTGACGCCAAGAACCCGCGCTATATAAGGAATTAGCTCCACTTTTAGCTCGCGGCTACCGTTTAGATAGCGGTAAATACATTGTTTGCTGGGGATTTCGCCAGTGCTGTTCAGCCTTGGCTCAAACTCGCGCAACTTGTCCGCAAACTCTCCTTTTGTGATTTGGCTGTCGTTTATCAATGCGTTTATTCTGTCTATAACATTCATCAAAATTCCCAAAGTGGCAAAAATTATTCAAATTGTCAAATTAGTTTAAGGCTAAATTGTCTATAATTCGACGATATGTCATAAGAAGGAGCTTGTTCAAATGAAATCCCTTCGGATCGCGGCGACTATGCCAATTCTACTTTTTGGCGTCTTGTCGGTGGCGCAAGCGGCTTATATGTGCCCTGACGGCAGTTACGTTTCTTCCGGACCTTGCACTTTGTGTCCTGACGGAGGTTATGTGGGTGGCGGCTCTCGTTGTCAACTTACCCCTAGCGGAAGCTACGTACCTTCGGGCGGCGGCTCACCGCAGCTAACGCCGAATGGCGCATATATTCAGGGCGGAAGAGGCGCGACGTTATGCCCCGACGGCTCATACGTAGCTGGCAGTCGTTGCGAATTAACACCGAACGGCAACTATATCGGACGCTGAGGCGTAGCCTAGTAAACCAAAAACGTCCATTGATAAGGCTAAATTTGACGGCGCAATAAAATAGCGCGACGGCGATCAAAGCACAGCGCTTTTGCCGCGATCGTTCAGGCTTCTATGATGAGGCTTTACAGCGTTATTAAACGCAAAATTATGTTTTAAGGAGACAACAATGAAAGCAACAACAACACCGCCGTCAAGCGGTTTATTGTCGGCGTTAGGGTTTTTGGACGCGCAAACGCAGTCGCATTTAATTCTATGGAAGCGCGAGCTTACCCCTCAAGAGTTTGACATTTTAAGGCGCGTAGAGAGCAAGGTCGAAAGCGGCGGGGTTTATCCGCTTGTAGATTTAGACTGCGTGAGCTACTATAACGGACCTTTTGACGAATGCCTGCGGCATTGGAAGGAAATACCGTCTCAAGCGAGGCGCTGGTTTGTTATATTAGAGATTAGCGACGAAAGGACAAAAACGAAAATAGTCCATCTTTCTTCGACATCTACAACCAAAACTCCAAACACAAAATACAACTACTTGACGCTTTACGGCGTTGCGTAATTGGCGAAGTAACGTTTGAAGAGGTAAATCTTGACGACAAAGAGGCGAGACAATGAAAGCGCCAACAAGAGCGCTGATCGCGTTGTTTTCTGCGGGCGGTTTCGCGTTTGCGACAGATTACGCTTACGATCTTGGCGTGAGAGCGGCGCAGAACGGAAATAATCAAGAAGCGATCAAACAATTTACGCAAGCGATTAGGGTCGATCCAAACCACACGAAAGCCTATTTCGGTCGAGGACTTGCTTACGCCGATTTAAACGACACTAGCAAGGCGATTGTCGATTACACGCAGGCGATTAAGATTGATCCTAAATTTGCGGATGCTTACGGCGGGCGCGGATTTGCTTATTATAATTTAGGCAATTACAGCAAGGCGATCGTGGATTTCACTAAAGCGATCGAGATCGATCCAAACAATGCATACGCTTACGGCGCTCGTGGAGACGCTTACAATGGTTTGGGGGACACAAGCAAAGCGATTGCCGATTACACGCAAGCGCTCAAGATTGATCCTAAATTTGCGGAAGCTTACTACAATCGCGGATTAGCTTACGCTAATTTAGGCGACACAAGCAAAGCAATCGCCGATTACACGCAAGCGCTCAAGATCGATCCGAAATTAGCGGAGGCTTACAACAATCGCGGATTTGCTTACGATAGTTTAGGCGATACAAGCAAAGCTATTGCCGATTACACGCAAGCGATTAAGATCGATCCGAATTATGCGAACGCTTACAACAATCGCGGGAACGCTTACGCCGATTTAGGCGATACAAGCAAAGCGATTGCGGATTGGACGCAAGCGATCAAGATCGATCCGAATTATGCGGACGCTTATAACAATCGCGGAAATACTTACAATAAATTGGGCGATCACAAACAAGCGATTGCCGATTACACGCAGGCGCTCAAGATCGATCCGAAATTAGCGGCGGCTTACAACAATCGCGCGGTCGCTTACTACATTTTAGGCGATTATAAAAGCGCCACCAAAGACGCGCGAAAAGCATGCGAACTAGGCGATTGTAAATTTTTGCAGTATTTGGGAGAAAATAAACTATTGCGCGACTAAAGAGTAAACGAAAGTACAATATGAAAACGCTGTTCAACAATTACGAAGCGCTAATAACGCTCGCCGATCGAGATTTACATAAAAATTTGACGGGTAAACTATGTATACTATTATCGCTTTTTAGCGTTTTGGTCTTTAGCGGCTGCGCAAAACGCGGAGCACAATATAGCCGTAGTTATAATCCTATGGCAACTAACTATTATGTTGAAAGCGAGAATGCCGCCGAGTCCGAAGCCAAGCATCTACCTTCCCATAAAGTATATTATAAAACAGAAGCCGATCCGTCGTACCCCATAAAAGCGGCCGCTCAATTTTATGTCGCTCTCACTGACGAACAAATTAGCGTCGCCGATAAAAAATTTGCCCATCAATTAAAAGAAAAACTGCGCCAAAACAGTTTTAAGGCAATAAACAAATATTCGCCTTCCGCTTATTTGTTTATTTTACTATAGATGAAACGCAACATTCTGGCTATAGAGATATAACCACGCTCGATCCAGTTATTGGAAGATCTTCCGGTCGCATTGGAGGCACATATTATTACGGCTCTGATACAGCATATATACCAGTAACCAAAAAGCAATATTATTCGTATTCGTTTAAGAAAATTTATTCAAACATATTTAGCCCTAGCGGAACTAAAAATAAATCAGAAATAATCTGGTCTGGATTTATGAGCGTAGATCGCGACAAATATGAAACATTATCAAATTGCATGATCGACACGCTTGTTCGACTAATAGGCAAAGATAAAGAGGGCGATATTTCAATGAATGCGAGTTGTAACTAAAATGTCAAATAGTCTAATGGATATTTTGATGACACACGCTAACAATTGGCATACAAAACTAAAAAGGAGACAAAATGCGGTATTTTACTAAAATACTGTCAATCTGCGTTGCGCTATGCGCGTTAAACGTCAAAACGCTAAATGCTGGGCTTTTTGACGAAATTGTGGGCGGAATCGAAGCCGAAGGATACTTTATGGGCGCTACAGGCGGCAATGTGAGCGGACGCTCTCAGTTTGGCAAAGACCGCAGGTATGGCGTTAAGCTTGGCTATGGGAGCGAGGAGTTTGATGTGATCTCTGGCTCTGCGGAACATGAGTATTGGCAGGTTGCGCTTCAAAGGTATTGGGGCGACGACTTTTTTGCGTTGTATATAGAGCCATATTATCGTTCGTCGATCTCGTCGAAAATAAGCGGTAATTTTCAAGCAGAAAAGATCGATCCTTACTTTGGAGTTAATTTCGGCGTGGAGGGAGGAGGATCAGACTGGGCTATAGGTTTAACAGTTGGGATATTCAGCCCCCCAAGCCTAAACCCCAAAGACGATTATTGGAACGAAGGAGACGATGATATAACGCCGATAACAATAGGGATTAACTACACCTATTTTTTTGGCAACGACTAATGTTGTTTGCAATAGCAATAATTGCTTCGAGAGAAAATGTGGTGGAGGTGCGCGAATTTTACGAGAGGGAAACCCGATCCGCGATTAATATCGCCAAGGAGAATAAGAAGGAAAAGATGAAAACGTTAAAACGCAAAGTTACGTTATTGCTTGTGGCGCTTTAATTTTTAGCGGTTGCGCGATGATTAGTGGCTATCCAAGCAGAACAAAAGATTTGGTAGGGTTTACGAGGTTGCGGCGTTTCAATGCAATAATTGCCGTTGCCGCGAAAGCAAAAGCGCGAAAAGAAGCGTGATTGCATGACGACGTGAAAATTGGTTTTGGCAAATTATTTTTGATTAAACGCGGTATGATAGCGGCGACTTTTGCAAGGAGAGAGCGATGAAATTAGCAACTTTGGGCGCGGCTTTGGGCGCGACGCTAGTTTTGGCTGTTGCCGTGTTTTTCGGCGGTTGCGCCGCTATAACGCAAAAAGCGCCCGTAACGGGACGATCGCAACTAATTTTGATCGGCGAAGACAAAGAAAAAGAACTTGGACTCAGCGAAGCCGACAACATATTGAAAAACTCCAAACTCTCGACGGACAAAGCGCTAACCGAGCGCGTCGTCAATGTCGGCAAGCGGATTGTGGCGGCTTCGGAGGACGCAAAAGCCTACGCTTGGGACTTTTACGTGCTGGAAGATTCGACGATTAACGCATTCGCGCTGCCCGGCGGCAAGGTATTTTTCTATACGGGCATTTTGAAAATAATGGCAAACGACGATCAAATCGCCAGCGTAATGGGACACGAAATCGCCCACGTGCTGGCGCGGCACGGCGCGGAACGCATAAGCCAACAGCAGCTGGCGGGCTTCGGCGGCGAACTGCTCTCCGCGGCGCTGAAAGTCCCCGCCAAATACCAAAGCGCCTATCAAACGGCATACGGCGCGGCGGCGAATGTCGGCGTGATTTTGCCCTATAGCCGCAAGCACGAAAGCGAAGCGGATGCGATCGGCGTAGAATTGATGTACAAAGCGGGCTACAATCCAAACGAGGCGGTAAAATTTTGGAAAACAATGGCGGCGCAAGGGGGCGGAAAATCGCCGGAGTTTCTATCGACGCACCCGTCTGATTCGCGGCGCATTAACGATATAGAAGCGCGGATTAAAAAGCTAAAATAGCGCGCCGCGCCGTCTTATTTTGCGCGATCTTTTGCGCCGAATTTGAAAACCCGCGCCGCTCAAACTATGCGCTAAAACTATTCGTCTCGCGAAAACTTGACGTATTTTGGCACGGTGGGAGCGTAGGTTTCGTCGTCCCATAACGCGCTGGTAATCATCAAATCGGCGCTGTATCGATTGCATGCGATCGGCACGTTGTGAATCCTGCACTGCCGAAGCAACATTTGAATATCCGCTTCGTGCGGCTGCGGGTTAAGATCGTCGATCAAAAAAATCGCCAAATTGATCTCGTGGCGCACCACCATTGCCGCAATCTCCGCGTCGCCGCCTAGCGGTCCAGAATTCATGCAGATAATCTCCGCTTCGACTCCTTTTTCCTCAAACGCCTTTTTGATGAGCCCGCCCGTCGTCCCCGTGCAGATTAGCAGATGTTTCGATAGCGTTTCGGCGTTGAACGTCGTCCATTCCACCATGTCCGCTTTGCGCTGATCGTGCGCGACAATCGCTATTTTTAGCCGTTTATTTAGGTGCAGTTGTTTCATTTTCATCCCTCGCTTCCGAAAATCTTAGCATTTCGCGCGCTTGAATCATATCCTTATCGCCGCGTCCAGAGATATTCACGAGCGCAATTTTGCCTTTTAGATCGAGTTTGCGCAGGTAAGCTACGGCGTGCGCCGATTCAAAAGCGGGAATAATGCCCTCTTTGCGGCTTAACCACACGAAAGCCTCCAGCGCCTCCGCGTCCGTGATTGAATCGTAACGCGCCCTTTTGCTTTCCATAAGCGCCGCGTGTTCCGCGCCTACGCCCGGATAATCAAGCCCCGCCGA
>JAISMA010000092.1 GCA_031276985.1 Helicobacteraceae bacterium
AGCTCCGCGTCGCCAAGACGCGAATAAAGCGCGTCCTTTGGCGCGTCGTAAGCGACGTCGAGATCGATCTCTTTGGCGTCTTTTAATATCTTGATTCCTCTGTCGTGAATGTGATCGCAAACAATAACTTTTTGCTTCATCTGTAACCTTTTTAGTATAGTTTGGGCGTTTCCAGCGTAACCAGCGTCGCGCTTAGATCGTAAGTCGCCAGCTCTTTAATCAGATCGTTCGCGTCCATAGGGTCTTTGTTTGCGAGGCGTATATCGTAAAACTCGCCCTCCTCTATGGTATGCGCGATTTTGCGCGAATCAAAAAAAAAGCTCAAACACCGTTTCTGAAAGCGATCGGGGTTATCAAAACGCAAAATAAGCGAAACGTCCTTGCGAAACTCCGGACTCACAAGATCCCAACTGATCGCGCTCTCTTCGGCGCTTAAACGCGGCGCTTCGTTTGGCTGCGCCATTTTTCGCATCCATTCGGGCGCGGCGGTTCTGCTCTCTTCGGCTAACGCTTCCTCTTCGCGCCGAAGCGCGCTACTATCCACCACCGCGCGATCTGGACTCCAGCCGCTTTCGATTCGCGTCGTCCGCCACGCAAACGCCGCGCCCAAAGCGATGAAAACAACCGCGAAAAAAGTAGCGACCCAAACGCCGCGCATTATTCGACCGCCTTACTTTTTGAGCGTTCCCCTGATTGCGTCGCCCAAAGTCGTGCGCTGTTCCTCGCCGTTGAAGCTCTTTAGCGCGTCGCGCTCTTTTTGCTTTTCCAGCCTTCGGACAGAGAGGCGAATACGCCCTTTTTTCGGCTCCATAACCGCTATGCTCGCCTCGATCAGATCGCCAACTTTGATCTCCTCGAATTTAAGCGGCGCGAGATCTTCGGCGCGAATCATCGCGTCCACGCCGTCTTCTAGGCGAACGAAAACGCCAAACTCTTTAGCGTCGCGCACTACGCCCTGAACAATGTCGCCGATTTGGCGCTTTTTGGCGTAGGCTTCGATCGGGCTTTCGACCAGCGATTTTTTGCTGAAACTAAGCCGTCCGTTTGCCACGTCGATCTTGATTAACTCCACCTCGATCTCGTCGCCTTCTTTGAACAGCGATTTGGCGGTTTCGGAACGATCCCAGCCGCACTCTTCGTTGTGAAGCAGTCCTTCTACGCCCTCGACCTTCAAAAACGCGCCAAAATCCTTGAGCGAAGAGACGATTCCTTTGAGGCGATCGCCGACTTTGTGTTTTCGTATGAACTCTTCGTACGGCTTTGGCTGAAGATTTTTGAGCGAAACGCGCAGACGCTGATTTTCTATATCCAGCGCGATCACCTCGACTTCGATCTCCTCTCCAAGTTTTAGAATCTCGCTTGGATGTTTTAGATCTTTATCCCAGCTCATCTCGCTTATATGCAGGAAGCCTTCCGTGTCGTTGCCAAGATCCACAAACGCGCCGTAAGCCTCCATATTGGCTACGGTTACTTTGATTGTGTCGCCGACTTCAAGCTGTTCGGCGATCTCCTGCCAAGGATTTGACTGCGTGGCTTTGATAGAGAAGCTAACGCGGTTTTTCTCCTTGTCGTAGCCGACCATTTTCACAAAAATCTTGTCGCCCTCTTTGTAGTGCGCGGCGGGATTGATCGGTCCTTTGTGGCTGATCTCGGTGTAATGCACCAGCCCTTCCACGCCGTTTGCTTCCACAAACATGCCGTAGTTTTGGATTCGCTTAACCGTCGCCTCGATTACGTCGTCGCTCGCGCTAAGTTTTTTGATCGCCTCTTTGCGCGTTTTGCGTAGCGAATTGAGATACGATCGCCGCGAAAGCACAAGCGATCCGCTTGATTCGTCCATTTTGATGAGCCGCGCCGTTACGCTTTTGCCAATCTGCGGCTTGGCGTCCGGTTTGAACGCCGCCAACGAAATCGGCATAAAGAACTCCGCGCCCTGCGATTCTATGACGTATCCGCCCTTGTTTTTGCTGACGATTACGCCTTCCACGTCAAGCGGAGCGGCTTGTTCGCCTTCGGCTTTTCGCGCCGCGATAAACTCGGCGATCTTTTGGCGTTTAACGGCTTTCTTGTACGAAATGCGCGATCGCTCGCCCGGTTTGCCCGAAACGACGACCGGAATCTGATCGCCTTCCTTGAAAAGCAGAACGCCGTCTTTGCCCGTGATCTCGGCTAAATCCAATCGTCTTTCGGATTTGCCGCCCAAATTGATTAACGCCGCTTCGCTCGTGATTTTCTCGATCGTGGCGGTCAGAAGCTGTTCGCTTCTGCCGTCGCCGCCTTTCGTAGAACCGCGCCAAGCGTCGTCGTCTTGTACCGACCTCTCGAAGAGCGCTTTATCCTCTTCGCTAATGTCGATCTTCTCTAGCGCCTCGTTGCCCATTAAAACCCTTATTTTTGCCTTACCAAAACGGCGATTTTAATCTAACCCCGCTAAAAGCTCAAACGCCCCTATAGCTTTAGTCGCCTCCTCGATAATCCAATCGGGAGTGGAAGCGCCCGCGCTAATGCCGCACAAACGCTTATCGGCAAACCATTCGCGCCGTAGCTCTTCGCCGGATTCGATCAAATATGAATCAGCGCAGTATTGTAGCGCGATTGCGTGAAGTTGTTTGGTGTTAGAGCTATTTTTGCCGCCAATCACAATCATTATATCGGCTTCTTTGGCGAGTTTTCGCGTCGCCTCCTGATTGTCGTAAGTGGCGTTGCAGATCGTGTTAAACACGCGAAGCTCGCTCGTTTTGGCGATTAGCGCGGCGGCTACTTCGCCAAACGCCGCAATCGATTTGGTGGTCTGGCTAATCAGCGCGACGCGATCGCGCAAAGCCGCGCCCTGAATCTCGCCCGCGTTAGCCACTACGATCGCGTCTTTGCTCGCGTAACTCAAAACCCCTTTGACTTCCGGGTGTTTTTTGTCGCCGAAAATAACCGTTTGATAGCCTTCCTCGCTTGTGGATTCGGCGATTTTTTGCGGCTTTGTAACGTACGGACAGGTCGCGTCAATCACATCCGCGGCGATCGCAAGCAGTTCCGCCCTCGCCTCTTTTTCGATTCCGTGCGTGCGGATAATCGCCCGATCGCCTCGCTTTATGCCGTCGAGACTCTCGGCGGAGCGAACGCCGAAATTTTTATCAAGCCGCTCAATTTCGCGTCGATTGTGGATTAGCTCGCCTATTACGATTGCGCCGGAATTATTTTCGGCGAGTCTTATAGCGCGTTTCACGCCAAAGCAAAAGCCGCAACTTTCGGCAAGTTTAACTTTCAACCGTTTGCTCCTCGATCGCGCCGCCCAAAGCGCGGTAAATGTCCGCGAAATTCGGAAAGCTGG
>JAISMA010000148.1 GCA_031276985.1 Helicobacteraceae bacterium
GAAGCGGGGCGAGCCTCGCGTTCGCGAGCCTCGTTTACGCGTAGATTGCGTCCGCCGAAATCCTTGCCGTCAAGGTTTTCGACCGCTTTCGTCGCGTCGGAATCGTCCATTTCGACGAAGCTAAAACCGCGAAATCGTCCCGTTTCGCGATCCATCATCATTCTAACGGCGGTAACGTTGCCATAAGCCGCAAAAACGGCGCGTACTTGTTCTTCTGTTGCGTTGTATGGGAGATTTCCCACGTAAAGCTGTTTCACTAATGTTTCCTTAAAATCACAAACGGACTAACGTCCGAGAAAGCCGAAAGGCGACGCACGGGAAGGTCTATGCGCGAAGCGCGAAAACAAAAATTATCTCAAACCCAAACCACCCCTTTGTCGCAAAAACTATCGCCACAATACACAAAAAACGCTTAATCAATTTGGCGGCGTTCAGGCGGGCAGTGTAAAATACGGGCAAAAAAAGGAGTCGCTAGTGAAAACCATCGTCGCGGCAAGCGATTTTTCGCCTGAAAGCGCCGTCGCCGTCAATAAAGCCGCCGCGTTAGCCAAACTAAGCGGGGCGCGGCTTGCGCTGTTGCACGCGATAAATCCGCGCGGTTTTTTCGGGCGGCTTTTTAGCCAAATCGGCGTCGAGGCGGCGCTTGATGAAAGCAAAAAACGTTTGCGCTCAATACTTGAAAGTCTAGGCGCGGAAGGCGAGGCGATCGCGCTGGAAGGCGCGCCAAGCGAGACCATTCTTAAGGTTGCCGACGAAAAGAACGCCGATCTGATAGCGCTTGGCGATCACGTCGAGTTTAATATCGGCGATCTGCTTTTAGGCACGACGGCAAGGCATACGATAGAGCTTTCCTCGCTGCCGATTCTGGTCGTCAAAAACGAAAGCCCGATTCCGTACAAACGCGCTATGATCGCCGCCGATTTTTCGGAGTGTTCGGCGAAAGCCGCCAAATTTGCGATTGAAACCTTTGGCGACGCCGAATTTGTCGTTTTCAACGCCTATCTAGCGCCAAGCGACATAACCGCCTCGTATTACGGCGCGATCACCAACGAGGCAAGCTCAATGCTTGAAACTATGCGTAGCGAGGCGATCTCCGCTTTGGATAGCTTTCTCAAGTCGCTTCCGTTTGGCGATCGCAAAATCAGAACGATTGTTAGAGCGAGCGCGTCGCCCTCCCGCGCTATTTTGGAGACGGCGCGGAGCGAAAATTGCGATCTGATCGTTATGGGCGCGAAAGGGATTGAATCGTTTGTGCCGATGATGATCGGCAGTTCCGTCGAGTCGCTGTTGCGTCGAAGCGATATAGATATGCTGATTGCGCGTCGATGATCAAAGAGTTTATAAGCGGTTTTTTGGCGGAGGTCGTCATTTTTGCGGCGATTGCGGTTTTGGCTTTAGTTTGGCTAAATCGTCGCCTGAAACAAGCAGGAGAGGATCAAACCACGCCCCGTTAAGCGCCGCGCTCCAGTGCAGGTGCGCTCCCGTAACCCGTCCCGTCGCGCCGACGTAGCCGATCGTATCGCCCGTTTTCACCTCCCGACCCGTCGTTACCGCGCCGCGATCAAGATGACAATAGAGCGTGAAAAGCCCTTCGCCGTGATTTAACAACACGAAATTCCCGCAATAAAAATGATTGTCCGCGAGCGCCGTTACGCCGTCCGAAGGCGCTAAGATCGGCGTTCCTTTCGGCGCGGCTAAATCCGTTCCGCTATGCGGTCTGCGCGGCGTTTGGTTGATGATCCGCTTCATGCCAAACTGCGAGCTAATCGGCGCGATCAGCGGCGCGCGCATTTGCGTTTCGCCCTTGAACGTTTCGGAAAATTCGGCGAGCGCGCGAGCGATTGTTTCGCGCTCTTTGGCGACTCTTTGCAGGGTTTTTTCGTCGAGCGCTTCCATGCTTTTGTCGATTGTCAGCCGTTGAACGGGATACTCTTTTTTGCCAATCTTAAACGAAACGGTTCCCGTTTTGCCTTCGATTGTTCGATACGAGACGTATCCGACCGTATTTGGCTTCGCGTCGATCGACACGCCCACGATCGCCGCCCATTCGCCGTTTGGCAACTTATCGACCCTAACGCGCCGATCGCGGTAAAACGCCAACGGAGCGGTTTCGCCAAACGCGCCAAGCGGCGCTATCGCCGCGCCTCCAGGAAAACTCGCGTCGCTTAAAGCGAACGCAAAAACGCACAATAAAGTCAAAATTAAAAAACGCATTCGTTAGTTTGCGCTGTTTTCGCTTAATACGGCTTTGGCTATGCTTCGCGCAATTCAACGCGAGCGAGATTATTTTGAGTTGGAACACGTCGCTAAACTTTGACGCGCAGCCGCTGGACATAACAAAAAAAGGCGATTCGTTTTTGGCGATCGACGCCGCCGGCTATCTTTATAGCTTCGGCAAAAACGGCAAACCAAACGACAAAAGGCTAATCGACGAAGCCGCGGGCGCGTTGTCGGCGCGTTTTTTGCCAAACGGCGAGCTATTTTTCATCAAAGACAACGCGGCGTTTCTTTATTCGACGGAGCAAAACAAGACGCTTTCTAAACGGGCGCTGGGATTAAGCGAGATCGTACTGAGCGCCTTTAGCGCCGATCTATTCGCCGCGATCGACGCGGATGGCTTTTTGCAGGTTTTTTCGATTGGCGACGTTGGCTATTACTCGCTTTGCCCCGCGCTGTTTAAGCGACCTTCGGCGCTGTTTTTCAGCGCGGACAGACGATTTTTATTCGCCGCAGAGCGAGAGGGCAGGGCGGTTGTTTATGATTTGACATTACACAGAGTCGCGCTGGATACCAAACCGCCAAAGCCGATAATCGGCGGCGCGTTTTTGACGAACGGACGGCTTTTATTGTTTTGCAAAGATCGCGATCTGCTTGTCGCCTCTTGGCACGCGAACGGCGCGGCGATCGATTCGCTTTCGACGCCTCGCGCCGCGATGGAAGCCGTCGTTACGACTTCGCGTTACGCGCTGGTCGGGCTTGAAACGGGCGTGATCGCGGCGATCGATACGGCGCATAACCGCGTCGCTAGATCGTGGAAGGTTTTGAGCGAGCCTATAGCCGCTATCAGAGTTAGCGGCGGCGACGCTTTTGCGATTGGCGAAAAGGGCGCGGCGGAACGCTTTGATCTGGGCGATCTGAATCGATCGTGCGCGCTTGCGATCGCCGCAGAAGATTACGAAGCGGCTAATGTGTTGCTGTCCGTGAGCGGATTTTGTCTGCTTGACGAACAGTTTTGCGACTGGCTGGAACGCGGTTGGGAAGAAAACGTCTATCCAAGCGCGGTACGCTTTTTGGAAGAAGGCAAACCGTCGCTTGCCAAAGAAGCCGTTTTGCCGTTTTGGGACGATCTGCCAAAACGCGCGCGTTTCGAGGAGGCTCTGCCGCTTTCAAACGAGCTTTGCGAATTAAGGCTGGCGTTCAAAAACCGTCGTATGCGCGAGGCGCAGGCGTTGCTTAGCGCTTATCCGATTCTAAACGATTCGCTTAGCGGAAGGCTCTATTTCGACGAATGGAACAACGCGGTCGAGACGGCGCTGGAGTCGATTAAAGACGGCGAAACAAACAAAGCCGCGAAAGCGTTGGAGCCGTTTATAAATGCGCCCGAAAAGGGAGAAACGGCGCGGCGGATTTTGGATTTTCCCTCGCCGTTTTTGAAGGCGTTGGACGCGATCAAAGCGCAGGATTGGCAGGGATTCAACGATCTGTGCGAGCGCGAGCCTATCTGCAAGGGACTGCCGCATTTTGAGCGCAGGGAACGCGAGATCGCCGCGCTTGAGCGAGAGATGATTTTTTGGGCGGATCAACACGCCTACGCAAACGCCTTGAACGCCGCCAAAGAGCTCGGCGCGCTTGGCGCTTCTCCCGTTTTGAAAGACCCGATCGCCGCGCTACTCGCGTTTATCGAAGCCGAGCAAAAAGGCAAGCGCAACTCGTCGCTGGCGCTGGCGACAAGATACGCGTTTTTGACGGATACGCCGCAGTTTTTCGCCGTTTTCAAAGAGAGCAAAGAGCGTCTGGACAGAGCTTGGAAAGCGGCGGAGGAGGGCGATAGTCAAGCGGCGTATCTATTGACGCTTGACGAGGCGGGCAATCCTTTATATATCGATTACGCGGCGCTGATTATGCGAATCGCGTTTACGGAAGAGATGCGCCGCGTGGCGATCGCGGAAGCGCTTGATTGGGAAGAATCCGCCAAAAACTACGAACGATATTTTGGGCGCGATCCGCTTTTGCGGTTAGCGTACGAGACGCATGGAAAACTTGAAGCGCTCCAAAAAACGCCGAATTCGCGATCGGTTAGAGGCTACGAACATTTCGATCTGCCTCAGTCGGTTTTAAGTTTTGTGGATCTTGGCAGAGAAGAGCCAAGCGGCGCGGTCTCCAAACTCGCGCGGTTTGGTTTGGGCGCGGCGCTGATAATAGCCGCTATATTCGCCTTTTGGTTTTTCGCCTCGCAGCGCTATTAACCTAATTAACGCCCGTTTTTCGCGCGCGCGGGACGCAAAGCGAAACTATGGCGATTTTGCTATACTCCCGCCCTTATACCGAATTTTTGAGGCGCGAGATTGAAAAAAGCGATCTATCCCGGTTCATTTGACCCAATCACCAACGGGCATTTGGACATTGTTTGCCGCGCCGCGTCGCTGTTTGACGAGGTGATCGTGGCGGTCTCCAAAAGCGCGGACAAAACCCCGATGTTTTCGCTGGGCGATCGCGTCAGAATGGCTGAATTAGCCGTGGGCGACATAAAAAACGCGCGAGTTTTGCCGTTTGAAAACCTGCTGGTAGCCTTTGCCGCCGCGCAAAAAATTCGCGTGCTGGTGCGCGGACTTCGCGCCGTAAGCGATTTTGAGTACGAGTTGCAAATGGGTTACGCCAACGAAAGTCTCGATCCAAATATCGAAACCATATATCTTATGCCAACGCTTAAATATGCTTTTATCAGCGCGTCCGCCGTGCGATCGATTCATCGACATGGAGGCAAAATCGAGCATTTAGTGCCGTTAAACGTAGCCGAATATATCCTAAAAAAGAGCTTAAAATGTACGTAACGATCGAAGGCATAGATTGCGCGGGCAAAAGCACGCAGATCGAGGAGCTTAAAAAAATATATAAAGACGCGGTTTTCACCTGCGAACCGGGCGGTACAGAAATTGGCGAAAAAATTAGGCAGATCGCGTTAAAAGAACCGATTGGCGCTTTGGGCAGAGCCTTTTTATTTCTTGCCGATCGCGCCGAACACGCGGAACGAGTTTTGTCGCCAAATTCCGATAAATTGATCATCTCCGATCGCAGTTTAATTTCTGGCATTGCGTACGCATGGAACGATATGCCAAACGAGACGCTAAAAGCGTTAAATCTTTTGGCTACAAAACAGACTGTTCCCCATTTAGCTATTTTGCTAGAACTCGACGCGCAAACCCTGCAAACCAGAATGGCGCGACAAAAGCCCGACGAGATAGAAAAACAAGGTTTTGAAGCCTTACTCGCTATTCAAGAAAGGTTCAAAGACGCGGCGGAACTGATAAATACGCCTTTAGTACCGATCGACGCCGTTTTGCCAATTGAAAAGATCACGGAAAATATCAAGGAGCTGATCGATGATTACGGCGCTTAGAGGCATGGTTGATATTATCGACGACGCGCCAAAATATGAATATATATTAAATACCGCGATCGATTGCGCGAAACGTTACGGATTTAATCTAATCGAAACGCCAATTTTAGAAGAAACGTCGCTTTTTCGCCGATCGGTTGGCGAAAGCTCCGATATTGTAGGCAAGGAAATGTATGAATTCGCGGACAAATCAGGCAAAAGCGTTTGCCTGCGTCCCGAAGGAACGGCGGGCGTTGTACGCGCGTTTATAGAAAAGAAATTAGATCGCGCAAACGGCGTTTATAGATTTTTCTACCGAGGGGCTATGTTTCGCTACGAAAGACCGCAAAAGGGCAGATTAAGACAATTTCATCAGTTTGGCGTGGAAAGTTTCGGCGAGAAAAGCGTTTATGAGGACGCGGCGATCATATTGCTTGCCCGTGATATTTTTGACGCGCTAGGCGTTAAATATACGCTAGAGATCAATTCGCTTGGATGCGTTAATTGTATGCCGCAATACAAAGAAAAACTAAGCGCGTTTCTTAACGCCAATAGCGAAGGTTTATGCGAAGATTGCAAACGGCGCGCGGACGTAAACCCAATCAGAGCGCTAGATTGCAAAAACGAAGCGTGCAAAAATATATACGAAAACGCGCCGTTGATGACAGATTTTTTATGCGACGAGTGCAAACAAGATTTTAACGATCTGCAAGCTATTCTAGCGCGAAACAACGTTGCGTTTTCGCTCAATAAAAAACTTGTGCGCGGGCTTGATTACTACAATAAAACGGCATTTGAATTTATAAGCGCCGAAATAGGATCGCAAAACGCGATCGCGGGCGGGGGCAGATACGATAAACTTGTGGAACATTTGGGCGGAAAGCCGACTTTTGCCGTAGGTTTTGCGCTTGGCGTTCAGAGGATATACGATCTGGTTAATGCGCCGCAAAATCAGCGCGAAGGCGTATATATAGGCGCAATAGATAACGAGGCGATCGGCGATATTTTTTCCTATGCGTCTAGTTTGCGCCAAAGAGTTAAAACTTTTGTTGAATACGAGCCAAAAAAATTAGCGGCGCACTTAAAAAACGCCGATCGCATGAACGCGAAAATATGCGCGGTTATCGGCGAGAACGAAAGAGCAAACGGCGCGATATGGATTAAAGATATGCTTGAAGGCAAAGAGAGCAAACCGAAATTAGACGAATGGCTTAAAGGCTTTGATATATGAGCAACATTTCCGATAGACTGTTTAACGGTTTAGATTTCAAAGCGATCGGTAACAATCCAGACTTTAAGGAAGATAGCGTTCGTGAAAGAATAATTCTGCCAATTCTTATGGAATTGGGTTATTCGCAAGATAATATAATTCGCAGTAAAACATTGCAACATCCGTTTTTGAAAGTTGGAAGCGGCAAGAAAATACCGATCAAGCTCATTCCAGATTATTTGTTAAAAGTTGGAGATTGCTACGCTTGGGTTTTGGACGCTAAAGCGCCAAATCAAAGCGTCGCAAGCGACGATAATGTCGGTCAGGCATACAGTTACGCAATGCATCCAGAAATTAACGCATCTTATTTTGCTTTATGCAATGGTTTAGAGTTTGCGCTATATCGCACAAGCCGCGTTCAAACTCCGATATTGTTTTTTAATGTCGAGGAAATAGATCGAAATATAGAAGCCTTAAAAGCGCTAGTTGCGCCGTCTAGTTTTAAGACGGGCAAAGAGATCGCTTATTTTATTGGTTTGGAAAGCAAGGAGTTTGACTATAAAACTCGTCCGCTATTGCAAGAAATTCCGGTAAAAAAACAAATGGCCAAACGACATTTTGGCGTTCATGGATATTTCACGCGACAATCATGGAATATCGTAGCGGAATATATTAAGAATTTTAGCAAACCAGGCGATTTGGTGCTTGATCCGTTTGGCGGTAGCGGCGTAACGGCAATTGAAGCGATGATGAACGGCAGAAAGGCGATTAATATTGATCTGAATCCTTTAGCCGTTTTTATTGTTCAAGCGTTAGTTGCGCCCGTTAACAGAACGGAATTATATGAAGCGTACGAAGCCATAAAAAAAGAATATCTAAAAAAAGCGCCAAAAAATGACGACGATGTTGCAAAAGCGCTAAAAACGTACAAATTGCCAAAGAAGTTATCATTGCCAAGAAATTCAGACGTTGAGACAACCGATCGGCTATTTAGCGATAAGCAAACAGCGGAATTGTCATTGCTTAAATCAATCATAAAAAAACATAAAAATATAGGCGTGAAAAACGCTTTAATGCTTGCCTTTTCTAGTTCGCTTAATAAGCATAATTTGACGTTTCATTATACGAAAAGCTCGGGCGGAGGAGATAGCGGCGCATTTCGTTATTATAGATATAGAATTGCTCCAAATCCCGGAAATATGCCGCTAATGAATATATTTGAGACAAAATACAAAAAAATTAGCGCCGCCAAAAAAGAAATGGAATACTTTATTAACGATAAAACCATTAAAGACATAAAAATTATTAAAGGAAGCGCAACCAATTTAGATTTTCTACCAAATGAAAGCGTCGATTATATCTATACCGATCCTCCCTACGGCAATAAGATTCCTTATCTTGATTTATCCGCTATGTGGAACGCTTGGCTTGATTTAGACGTTAGCGAAGAAGATTATCAATTAGAGGCGATCGAAGGCGGAGAACACAACAAAACCAAAGACGAATATAACGATCTAATATCGCAAAGCATTAGCGAAATGTATCGCGTTTTGAAATTTGATCGTTGGCTTTCTTTTGTTTTCGCGCATAAAGATCCAGAGTTTTGGCATTTGATTATAAATACCGCCGAAAGTTGCGGATTTGAATATATTGGCGCGGTTCCGCAAAAAAACGGTCAAACCAGTTTCAAAAAACGGCAAAATCCTTTTACGGTTTTGTCAGGACAACTGATTATAAATTTTCGCAAAACCCGTAATCCAAGAGCAATAATGAGAGCAAATCTTGGCATGAATATAGACGCGATCGTTACGCAAACTATCGAGGGCGTAATCGCCAAAAATAACGGCGCTACGCTAGAGCAGATAAACGACGAGCTAATCATCAAAGGACTTGAGCTTGGTTTTCTCGATCTGCTAAAAAAACAATACGTTGATTTAACGCCCGTGTTATCCGATCGTTTTGATTACGACGAGAGCGCTCAAAAATTTTTGATAAAAAAGAACGTTAAGTTTATGACAAATATAGACGTTCGCTTGCGTATTCAGTACTATCTAATTAGTTTTTTGCGGCGCATGGAGCGGGAGAATAAAGACGCGCATTTTGACGATATTGTTTTGGAGATAATGCCGCTTCTGAAAAATGGAATAACTCCCGAAGAGCAGACGATTTTAAGCGTTTTAGAATCGATCGCAGATCGAACAGAGGGCGATTTGTGGCGGTTAAAACGCAAAGGTCAAGGCAGTTTCGATTTAATATAAGACGAGGATTAGCATGAAAAACACGCCAAACGATTACGGCTTGAGTATCTGGGGCGGCGATAACTTTACGATCGAAAACGGCAAAGTTTGCGTTAATAGCGGATCGCGCCCAGCGATCTTAGATATTGTCAACGAAATTCGCACGGACGGCTATCGCGGTCCGCTTTTATTGCGCTTTCCGCACCTAGTAAAAAAGCAAATTCACAAGCTCTATAGCGCATTCAACAAAGCGCGAAAAGAGTACAAATACGGCGGGCGATTTCAGGCGGTTTTTCCGCTTAAAGTAAACCAATTTCCCAGCTTCGTAAAAATTTTAATAGACGAAGGCGAAAATTACGGTTACGGCTTAGAAGCGGGTAGCAAAGCTGAGCTGATTTTGGCAATGGCGTATAACCGCGAAGACGCGCCGATTACCGTTAATGGTTTCAAAGACGAGGAGATGATTTCGCTTGGATTTATCGCCAAAGAAATGGGGCATGACATTACGCTTACGATCGAAGGGCTTGGCGAGCTTGAAACGATCTTGGATATGCAGCAAAAAACAGGCGATCCAATGCCAAAAATCGGCATTCGCATTCGCTTGCACACGGCGGGCATGGGCATTTGGGGCAAAAGCGGCGGCATAAACGCCAAATTCGGGCTGACCAGCACGGAGCTAATCCGCGCCGTTCAGTTGCTGAAAAAAGCGGGGCAGCTAAACAGACTAACGATGATTCACTTTCACATCGGCAGTCAAATGGAAGATATTGCGCCGCTTAAGCGAGCTTTAAGAGAGGCGGGCAACATATACGCCGAGCTTAGAAAAATGGGCGCGATCAATCTAAAGGCGATCAATCTTGGCGGCGGTTTAGCGGTGGAATACTCGCAGGACGCGCAAAACAAAAGCGCCTCGTATTCGCTTCAGGAAGTCGCCAACGACGTGGTGTTTCTGCTGAAATCAATCTGCGAAAACAAAGGCGCGGAAGAGCCTGATATTTTCACCGAATCTGGACGCTTTGTCGCCGCAAGCCACGCCGTTTTGATCGCGCCCGTGCTGGAACTTTTCACTCAAGAATACACTGAAAAAGCGCTTAATCTGAAAGAAAAAGGCAATCCGCCGCTGGTTAGCGAGCTTTACGATCTCTATCGAAGCATCAACGAGAAAAACGCCGCCGAATATCTCCACGACAGCCTCGATCACATGGAATCCCTGCTTACGCTGTTTGATCTTGGCTATATCGACCTGCAAGATCGCTCAAACAGCGAGGTTTTGGTGCATTTGATTATTCGCAAAGCGCTGGATAGCGCCGCGCATTTAAGCGAACGCGATCGCCTTCAACAGCGCATTCAAGAGAAATATCTGGTCAATTTCAGCCTCTTTCAGAGCGTGCCCGATTACTGGGGGCTTGGGCAGGAGTTTCCCATTATGCCGCTCGATAGACTCGATAGCAAACCGACGCGATCGGCTAGTTTGTGGGACATCACCTGCGACAGCGACGGCGAAATCACCTTCAAAACCAAGCGTCCGCTCTTTTTGCACGACGTGAATTTGTTTGATCGCAACTATTTTTTGGCGTTTTTCCTCGTCGGCGCGTATCAAGAGTCGCTCGGAATGCGCCACAATCTCTTTTCGCACCCCACCGAAGCGCTTGTCGAAATTGACGACGAAGGCTATCGCATTAGCGAACTGAAGCCTTCCGCAAGTTTGCTGGACATACTCGACGACATCGATTACGACGTTACAGACGTGCAAAAACAGCTAAAAAAACGCATAGAACGATCGGATCTGATACCCGAAGAAAAGCGTCAGGACGTGCTTGCCGAGTTGTATCTGTACCTAAGCGAAAACGGTTATCTGAAAACCACGCGGCTGGTCTGATCGCTAGCGCGAATTTCTTGCGCGAACGCATTGAATTTATTTTTATTTAAGTTTTTGCGCGGCATAATGTTGGCGGTTCATTTCACATCAAAGGACGACGATGAGAACCGAGAATATACGGGGGGGGGGGGGGCGCAGAGCCTCTTTGCTAGTTAGCGCGTCAATCGCGCTGTTGTTGATTGGTTGCGGCTCAAGCGGCGGCGGAGGCGGCTCAGGCAACAATCCAAGCGGCGACAAAAGCGACGAGCAGTTAGCCGCGGAGCTAACCGCCGATAAAACTGAAATCACCGCCGAAAACGCGAAAGCGACAATAAAATTAATGTTCAGCGTTTTTAAGGAAGCGGAAAATATGTTTTCCGGCAATAATATGTTATTACAACAGAAGCAAGTTTTGCGCGATCCGATTGAATTTTTGCAAAACAATCGCTCAAACGCAAGCGATCAGAGTTCGATATTTTCTTCCGCCCAATCGCTTGCAAGTAGTCGAATGGCTTGCTCAAACGACGGTTACATTGATTTTGAATTTTACGATTATGGCGTAAAAGAAACCGTCCATGATTGCGCGTTGAACGGCAATATATACGACGGCTGGCAAACAAGCATATATTTGGATTTAAGCGGCGAATGGGCAGGTTATGTTTACGCTATGCAACTTAACACGGATTTAACCGTCAAAACTAGCGATAATTTGCAAAGAAGAAGTCGCGGCGGCTATAAATACGGCGTTATGTCGTCGCCTTCACCTATGCAAAAAATGCTTGGCGCCAACGTCTCGCTTGAATACGAGGATAACGTCGGCAAAAAAGAGAGCGCGTTAGCGGATTTTACCCAAACTATTAGTTATGCGGATAATCACAGCGTATATCGCGGTTCTATGGGTTATCGCTACAACGGCGAACATATAGCTTTTGGCGTAAGAGGAGATACGCAAGGACATTGCGCTACCTCTTACGAAATTCCAAACAATGGATATGAAATCGCAAGCGGATCGAATGGCGTAGAGATCAAAATTACGTATAACAATAACGTAAAAGTAGAGCTAATCAACGGCTCAAACAGCGTTATTGCGAAAATCTTTCCGGAGAACGCTTCGGCAACGGGCAGTTGCTCCGATTTTGTCGATTGGCTAAACAATTAGCCTTTCGATCTTGACGAATTGCGATTGTCGATTTTGTATCGTTATGCCGCTTTCAAAAATTGACTAAGCAATTAGCACCAGATCGCTAAACGCTTCTCGCGTTTAGCGCTCCCCTCCCGTCATTCTGCGCGATAGCCGCTTGAATTGCGATTGTATTTAGGGAATGGATTGGGCGACTACGCGCAGAATAACGGGAATGGACGCGGGTATGACGGGAGGCGAGGGTGATCGCGTAACGCTTTCCAATTGTCGTTTGCAGGTTTTGCGATCTGTTGCGTTATTAGCGACTTCTTTTTGTGAAAGTTTACATTACGCCGCCATACGCCGAAGCGCCCGCCCGCATAGCGTCATTCCGCGCGATAGCCGCTTAATTGCGATTGTATTTAGGGAATGGATTGGGCGACTACGCGCAGAATGACGGGAATGATAAGAGGCGAGGTGATCGCGTAACGCTTCGATTGCGGTTTAGCGTGCTTGAAATCCTTATGAATCATACCCGTTCTCAAAAAAACAAATTGCAAACCAAACGGCAATCGCAAAACTCTTTTGACTTTTTAATTTGGATACCAGCCTTCGCGGGTATGACGATTTGGAGTTGAGACGGCGCGAAGGTTTTAGGGAATAGATTCTGCGACTACGCGCAGAATGACAGAGGCGGCGTGGGTATGGCGAGAAAATGTGTTGTTTGCCAGAGCAAATTTGGGGGGCGTTGAAAACAAGGATAACGTCCGTTCCTTCGCCCTCTTTGCTTTTGATTTCGATTGTGCCGTTGTGAAACAGCGCGATATGTTTGACTATGGCGAGTCCAAGTCCCGTGCCGCCCGTCTTTTTTGACCTTGATTTGTCGACGCGATAAAAACGCTCGAATACCCTGCTTTGCGCCTCTTTGGGAATGCCAATGCCGCTGTCGGACACGCAAACGACGACGTATTCGTCTTTTAAGGCAATTTTAAGTTTAACCGTTCCTTTTGGTTTGTTGTATTTGATCGCATTGTCAAGCAGATTGTAAAACGCCTCGAATATCATCGATCGCGATCCGCGAATAACGCCTTCGCCCTCCGCTCCAAGCGCGATGGCGCTTTCTTTGGCTTTGAACGAAAGCGCGCCGATCGCCTCCAGCGCGATCTCCTTTAGATCGACAAGCTCAAACGATTCGCTTCCTTTGCCCTCGTCAAGCTCTGAAATTTTAATAATGTCCTCGATTAACGCGATCAGCCGCGCCGCCTCGTCTTTGATTTTCGCGTAGAACTCCCGTCTGTCGCCCTTTTTGACCATATCGCCGCACAACATCTCCGCGTAGCCGTAAATGCTTGTCAAAGGCGTTTTTAACTCGTGCGAAACGTTTGCGGAAAATTCGCGGCGCATCTGCGTTAGTTTCGCGTTCTCGGCTAACTCGCGCTCTATGCGTTCGCGCTGTTCGGCAATCGTCCGCGCAAACGGAATAAGCTCTTTATAAGGCGCGGCAAACCGCGAAGCGATGTCGATTTTATTGATAGGCTCCACGATCCTTTTAGCCAAACTGCCCGCCATAATAAACGAAAGCGCCGCTATTGCCGCCGCCACGCCGATTATCGTCGGCAGGCTTCGCGCAAACGCGACAAACACGCTGCCAACCGTCGTCGCCGCGCGCGCCACCGATCCGTCGCTTAACCTGATCGCGTAGTAGTAGGTCTCCTCCTTGAGCGTGTCGGAAAACCGCTTGGATTCGCCCGCGCCGTTTTTTTGCGCGGCGATAAACTCTTTGCGATCGGCGTGGTTTGCAAGCGTTTCGGCGCTTATCGCTCCGTCGAATAGAACCGTTCCGTTTTGATCTATCACGCTAATTCTGACGCGATCATCGCCAAAAGCGCGCGCCTTTGCGATCGCCGCTTGCGCGTCAAGCGCGGCAAACGGCGCGATCAACGTTTTGAGCGACGTTCGCGCCTCGTTCGCAAAATGCGCGTAAAACGCCAACGAAAGCGCCAACGCGCTAAGCGTTAGCGTAACGCCAACCAGCGCCGTCATATAAATATATATCTGTTTTTTCAATGATTATTCTTTAATTTTATAACCCACGTTCCTTATGGTTTTTATCATATTGCCCGCGTCTCCCAGCTTTTGGCGCAACGATTTTATATGCATATCCACCGTGCGACTTTCGCCAAGATAATCAAATCCCCACACGCGCTCCAGCAACATATTTCGCGTAAGCGCCGCGCCTTTCGCGCTCATCATATATTTGAGCAACTCAAACTCTTTGTATGTTAGCGCGATCTCCTTTTGATGCGCGAAAACGGCGCGGCGATCGGCGTGCAATGTGATCGCGCCGATTGTGATCTCCTCGAACTTTTCCTCGCCGCACCTGCGTAAAACCGCCTTGATTCGCGCTATAACTTCCAGCACCGAAAAAGGCTTCGCCACGTAATCGTCCGCGCCGAGATCAAGCCCTTTGATTCTATCCATTTCAGAGCCTCTGGCGGTAAGCATAATAACGGGGATCGCTCTTGTTTTTTCGCTTTGTTTAAGCCGTTTAAGAATTGAAACGCCGTCTTCGCCCGGTAGCATAATATCCAGCAAAACCAGCGACGGCGACGCGGACTCCAGCGCGTTGCGAAACGCGATCGAATCGGCGAAGCCTTCCGCTTTAAAGCCCGCGGAATTTAGCGCGTACAACGTCATTTCGCGGATATTATCGTCGTCCTCGACTAGAAAAACGCTTCGCGCCCTTTTGCTCATATTAAAAAACCCGTTTATCCTTATGCGTGCCCGCGATCGAGAATATAACCCATTCGGCTATATTTACGGCGTGATCGCCGATTCGCTCGTAGTATTTGGCGATCTGAAGCAAATCTATCGCCTCCTCGCTATCGCCGTAATCCCTATGCACAAGCTCGATCGTATCTTTTTTCGCCGTTAAGTATAGACTATCTACTATATCGTCGCGCTCAATCACCGCCCGCGCCAGATCCGCGTCTTTATCGACGTACGCCTTAACGCTGTCGGATACCATTTTGATCGTGTTTTCAGCCATTTTCGATATATGCTCCAAGTTCTTTATGTATTCGCGATCGGAGAGATAGCCGCAAAGCTCGGCGATGTCGGCGGCTTGATCGGCTATGCGCTCCATATCGGTAATCATCTTTAGCGCGGCGGAAACCTGCCTAAGATCGCCCGCGACGGGCTGTTGCCTTAGCAGCAGTTTTAGGCAGAGGCTTTCGATCTCGCGCTCTTTGTCGTCGATGAGATCGTCGCCTTCTATCACGCTCATGGCGGCTTGAAGATCGCGCGTTTGCAACGCCTTCGTCGCCCTCGTTATAGCGCCTTCTATCAACGCGCCCATCTCGATCATGTGAGTGTCAAGCCGCGAAAGCTGCTCGTCAAAAATCTTACGCATCAACCAAACCTCCCTGTGATGTAATCCTCCGTTCGCTTATTTTTCGGCGTGGCGAAGATCGTTTCGGTTTTGTCGTATTCGATCGCCTCGCCAAGCAGAAAAAACGCCGTTTTGTCGCTGATTCTCGCGGCTTGCTGCATATTGTGCGTTACGATTACAATCGTGTATTTTTCGCATAACTGAAGCAACAGATCCTCGATCTTGCCCGTCGAGATCGGATCAAGCGCGCTCGTCGGCTCGTCAAGCAGCAACGCTTCGGGTTCGACCGCTAAAGCGCGGGCTATGCAAAGGCGTTGCTGTTGACCGCCTGAAAGTCCCAAAGCGGGCTTTTTGAGGCGATCTTTCACCTCGTCCCACATTGCGGCGTTTTTAAGCGAAGTTTCTACGATCTCGTCGAGATCGCGCCGCGATTTAACGCCGTGCGTCCGCGCTCCAAAAGCGATATTGTCATAGACGCTCATGGGAAACGGATTTGGCTTTTGAAACACCATGCCCACTCGCTTGCGGAGCAGATTTACGTTCATGTTTTGGTATATGTTTTCGCCAAACAGTTTCGCCTCGCCCGTAATAACGCAGCCTTCGATGAGATCGTTCATTCGATTGAGCGTTCTTAGCAGCGTCGATTTGCCGCAACCAGATGGTCCGATAAACGCGGTTATCTCGTTTTCCTCTATATGCATATTGATCTCTTTGAGCGCGCAAAAGTCGCCGTAGTAGAGATTTAGCCCGTTGATTTCAAAGCAATTCACGCGTCTCCTCCCGCTTTTTTGGCTATATACGCCGAAAGCGCGTTAATAACGATCACGATCGCAAGCAACGCGGCGGCTGTGGCGTAACCTTCGTCGATATGTAGCCCCTCGCTTGAAAGCGCGTACATATGCACGGAAAGCGTCCGCGCCGATTCCATAGGGCTTGAAGGTATTTGCGCCACCGTTCCCGCCGTATATATTAGCGCCGCCGTTTCGCCCACGATTCGCCCGATCGCAAGCGTTACGCCCGCGAATATGCCGCCCATAGCCGAAGGCAACGCGATTTTTAAGATCATTCGCAGTTTGCCCGCGCCAAGCCCGAACGCGCCTTCGCGGTAACTATCAGGCACGGATTGCAACGCCTCCTCGCTAGCTCGCATAATCAGCGGCAAAATCATAATCGCCAGCGTAAAAGCGCCCGAAAGCAGCGAAAAACCCCAGCCTAAAAACACGACGAAAAAGAGCAAGCCAAACAGCCCGTGAATAATCGACGGAATGCCCGAAAGCGTCTCCGCCGTCATTCGCGCTATTTTCGCCGCCCAGCTTTCGCGCTTGGCGTATTCGGCGAGGTAGATCGCCGCGCTCACGCCAAAGGGAACGGCTATAAGCAAAGCCAGCGTCGTCATCATAGCGGTCGAAATTATCGCGGGCGTCATCGACGCGTTTTCGCTCGTGTATTCAAGCGAGAAGATCGCGGGATTTATATGCGGAATGCCTTTGAACAGAATAAAGCCGACGATAAAGATCAGCGCCGCGATCGTAGTTGCGGCGGCGCTCCATACCACAAACGCCGTGGCGCGCTCGAATATCTCGCCGCGTTTCATCGAAAACTCCTATTTGCAAGCGCCGAAACGCTAAGGTTAATTATCAGGATAAACACAAACAAAACCACTCCCGTAGCTATCAAAGCCTCGCGGTGCAGATCGGCGGCGTAACCCATTTCAATCACGATATTCGCGGTTAGCGTACGCACGCCGTCGAAAATGGAATCGGGCGTTCGCGCTTGATTGCCCGCGACCATAATCACCGCCATCGTTTCGCCGATCGCGCGCCCAATGCCTAACGCGATAGCGGCTAACACGCCCGATCGCGCCGCCGGCAACAACACAAAAAAGATTGCGCGGTAACGTCCCGCGCCAAGCGCTAACGCGCCTTCGTAATAGCTGTCGGGAACGGCGCGGATCGCGCTTTCGGATATTTCTATGACGGTCGGCAGTATCATCACGCCAAGCATAATGCTTGCGGACAATATGCTCGCGCCCGTTATCGGAATGAGTATTATCATCGCAAAAAAGCCGTACACAATAGAAGGAATCCCCGCCAGCAAACGCACGACGGGTTTTACGATCTTATACGGTTTACGCGGGCAGATTCGCGCCAGAAACGCCGCGGTAAGCGTTCCGATCGGAACGCCGATAACGATCGCGCCCGCCGTTACGTAGAGACTGCCGACTATCATAGGAAACACGCCAAACAGCGGCGGTTCGTCCGTGGGCGACCACTCCTCGCCAAAGATGAAATTGGTAAAGCCGATCTCGACTATGGCGGGAACGCCGCCCAAAAACAGAAAGAAACAGATCAGCAAAACCGCCAAGACAGAGGCAAGCGCCGATATTAGAAAAACGACGCTCGCGACTTTTTCTTTTATATCGCTCATTTGAGCGCTTCGTCCCGCTTGGTCGTTTTCAGAGGCTTTTTCATCTTGTTCTCCTTGCGTTTTTTTTGGCGCGAAGCAATGATAAAAGGTCAATGTATGAATCGCGCATACGGAAGGTAAAAATTAAGTAAAATCGCCGTTTGCGTCAATTCGGGCAAACGCCGAATGATCCGCGTTTTATAATTTGTATTAGGTTACAATCGGTCAAGATTTTTACAATTTGCGCGGACGAAAGCCAAACAGAATAAGAAAGCGGGGAGATAATACGATGAATAACGCTATAACCTTTAGCGCTAAAAGAAGCGATAGCGCGATCAGAGCTTTAACGCTATTCTTTAGCTTATGCGTTCTTGCGTTATCCG
>JAISMA010000151.1 GCA_031276985.1 Helicobacteraceae bacterium
TGCTGAAGCGTTCGCATGCCGTTTTTAATCGCCAGATCGCGAATGGAATGCTCCTCGATAGTCTCCTTAAACAGCGCGATCGCCTCGTCGTCGGGGATAAATAATTCGCCTATGGCGCGCCTACCTTTGTAGCCCGTGTGGTTGCATTCGGGGCAGCCCGTCGCTTTGTAGATTTTCGTTCCGCGCTTTAAGCCGAATTCGGTTTCGTAGCTTTCGGCTAACTCGTCTTCCGTTTTGCACTTTTCGCACAGCTTTCGCACAAGCCTTTGCGCCAAAACGCCAAGTAGCGACGAACTCACCAAAAACCGCTCCACGCCCATATCGACAAGCCGCGTAATCGCGCCCGTAGAGGTGTTGGTGTGCAACGTGGAAAAGACGAGATGCCCCGTTAGCGCGGCTTGAATGGCGATCGCCGCCGTTTCGCTGTCGCGGATTTCGCCAATCATCACCACGTCGGGATCTTGACGCAAAATCGATCTAAGCCCCGCCGCAAAGGTCAAACCCACCTTCGGATTGGCTTGTACTTGATTGATATTGTCCGCTTTGTACTCGACGGGATCTTCCACGGTGATTACGTTGTTTTGCGGCGTGGCGACTTGTTGCAAAAAGCTGTGCAACGTGGTCGATTTGCCGCTTCCCGTCGGACCCGTAACGAGAATAATCCCGTGCGAATGCTCCAGCAACGCGCTTAAACCCGCGATTAGCTTCGGCTCGAATCCAAGCTCTTGCAAACGCGGAATCTCGGCGCTTTCCATCAAAATCCGCATAACCACCCGCTCGCCGTAATATGTCGGCAGAATCGAAACGCGAATGTCCAGCGTCCTGCGCGCGATATTCACCTGCGTTCGCCCGTCTTGCGCCACGCGCTTTTCGGAGATGTCAAGATTGCTTATAACCTTGATGCGGCTGATCACTAGATTGATAATCCGCAGATCCAAATCGACGTATCTAACCAGCGCGCCGTCAATTCTGAAACGAACTTCGCCTTTGCGCTCGTGCGCTTCGATATGAATATCGCTCGCGCCCTTTTTGATCGCCTGATAAAAAAGCGCGTTGACAAAGCGGATAATCGGCGCGGCTTCCTCGCTGTTGAGCAGATCGGCTTTGTTGCGAAGAAATTCCGCCAGACTAAAGCCTTCTTCCTCTTCGGCGACTTCGCTCATGCGATCGTCCGCGCCGCCGATGTCGCTTAATTCTTTATCGGTGCGCTGCTCCAAAAAGCGGTTGTAAAGCCTGTCGAAGCTCTCTTGATCCAGCAGGTAGATCGGCGCGTCGATCGCGTATTTGCTAAGGAAGCCAAGCGATTCGGCGAGGTAAGATTCGGCGAGACAAACGGCAATCTCGTCTTTGATTTTGGCGAATAAAACGTAGTATTTAAGCGCCAAAGAGGAGTCGATCCCCTCAAATTGCGACGGCTCTAATCCGTGATGACTAAGCCGTTGAAAATCAACGTTTGTTGCGCTCATCGGCTCGTTTGATAATCTCTTTGGCGTATTGCGTTCGCAACGCTTCCAATCGGCTTAATCGCGCTCTAAGCGTCGAAAGATCCTCGCTTTTTTCCACAATATACGGCGTTACGATCACCGCCAAACTCGTCTTATTCACGCCGTCTTGCTTGTTGCGGAACAATCTGCCCGCAAACGGAATGGACGAAAGAATCGGCACTCTGGTTTCGGTGTTGATGTCCTCGCTTTTGATTAGCCCGCCCAAAATAACGGGTTCGCCGTCGCTTACGATCGCGTTAGTGGAGACGCGCCGTTTGGTGGTGGTGGGCTGCGAGCTGCCGTCTATGCCGACAATCCCTTCTAGCTGCGCCTCAATCGTAAGCGCCACTTTTTTATTGGTGGAAAGTCGCGGTTTGACCTTGAGCGTCAGCCCAATGTCTTGACGAGCATAATTCCTTGTGGGAATGCCCGCGCTTGTGCTGGTTTCGGAGGTCAAAATCGATCGCGTTTCGCCGACGTAGATCGTCGATTCCTTGTTGTTTACGCACAAAATCGAAGGCTCTGAAAGCACCTCCGCCGCCTGATAACTCGTGAGCAGATTCAGCCCCACGCCCACCGCCAAAGCCGTCGCGCTTTCAACCTTGATATTGCCGTTGGCGTCCGTTTTTTGCAGTTGGCTTAAGATCGCGCCGCTAATCGCCGTCGGCACACTTCCCGTCAGCGCCGCGCCAAGCGTGTAAATGCCGTTGCCGCCCACCGCCGCGCCGTCGACGCCGTAAGTCAAGCCGATCTGATCGGCTAGATTGTCGCTTACCTCCACGATTGTCGCCTGTACATACACCTGCTGGCGCGGCACGTCGAGGGATTTCACAAGCGTTTTGATCGAGGCGATCTCTTCGGGCATTCCAACGACGATCAACACGTTCATCTCTTCGTCGGCGCTAAGCGTCGGCTTTACCTTCGTCGGATCGGCGGGCGTAGCGGGAAGCGCGGTTTTATCCACGATCTGGCTTAGAATTTTTACCAGCGCGACCGCCTCCGAATTTTGCAAAAAGATCACCTCGGCGCTTGGCGCGGCGCGGTTATTCTCCACGTCGAGACGGCTAATTAGCGATTTAACCGTTTTGATATGTTGCGCTCTGCCCGTAACGACGATCGCGTTGGAAGCGTCGTCTTTGAGGATTTGCACCTCGTTGTCGATTACGCGGGGATTTAACGCGCCTTTCATAATCTGTTGTAGCGAGGTTACGATCGACGCGGCTTTGACGTGTTTGAGCGGAATAAACTCGACGCTTGTAGCGCGTTTGTCCACAAGCTCCTCGATTACCTTGCGTACGGTGTTGATATTGGACGGATAATCGCTTATAACCATTGAGTTGGATTCGCGCATCGTTACCAGCTTCGCCGCGGGAGAGAGCAGATGACGAATCTTTTGCACGACAATATCTATGTTTTCTTCCTCGATTCGTATCGTCTGCGTAACCATTAGCGAGCCTTGCGCCGTTCCGCTCACGACGGGGATATTCTCCTGCGCGGCTTCCGAAAGGCGCGTTATCTTGTAGTAGCTTCCCTCCTCGACAAGCGTCAAACCGCGAGTCGCCAGCACGCTAAGCGCAAGCTGTAAAATATCGTCTTTATAAACCGACGTCGCGCTCACAAAATCCACGTTGCCCGCCACGCGCTGCGTTAGCAACAGGTTTTTGCCCATAATTCTCGACGTCATCTTGAGAAACTCTTCGATTGGCAGATCGGTAAAGTTTATCTCTACCGTTTGGCGATCCGTTTCGCCCGCCGCGAAGCAAAGGCAAAACAGCGCCAAAACGACGCTAACGAATCTCATAGGTCAACTCTTTTGTTTGGTTATTTCTGATGATTGTCATACGAAAGCTATCGATTTTGTCGATTTCGGCGTAAAGACGCAAAGCCGCCGCGAAGCCGTCGAGTTCGATTCCGTTGGCGCTTTTCAAAACGTCCCCCGCCTGCAAGCCAAGCTCGCTAAAAACGGAATCCCGCGCCACGAAACTAACGCGAAACTCCTTGAATTTGCCGTTTTCGTTGATTGGCGCGATACCGATATTGTCCCAGATTAGGCGCGGATTTTGTCGGTATCTAGCCAATTCGTCGCGCTCGACGACGCGCTTTTGCTGTTGCGTATCGATCGCGGCGCTCGCGCCTCTTGGCGAAGCGACTACGCGCGCCTCCCTTGTTTGCTCGTCCAAAGACAGCTCGTAATTCGCGCCGTCTTTGATAAAAATCGCCTTTTTTGATTCGATCGCGCTAAGCGTATAGCCGCGCAACATTTCGCCAACGCCAACGAAAACGAGTTTTGCTCCGTCGTCGATCACCGCGAAGCCGTTTTCGGCGTTTTCGGCGTAGATCGCTTTTAGTTTTACGCCCGTTAAAGTAACCGCGCCTTGCGACGCCTCCGCGTTCTGGTTTTGCGCCGCGTTTGCTACGCCGATTCCCAAAGCGCGCTCAAGCGGATACGCTCTCACAAAATTAAACGGCGCGGAAAACGTCCGATCGATTGAGCTATCGGGCAAAAAAAGCCTTGCGATCGCCGCCGCGAGAGCCAACGAAGCGCACAGCAAACCAAACGCCGCGAAACGCGCCTGCCACGCGGGAGAAAGCCTGTCAAAAATCGCGCTCATAGACGAATCCTTCAGAGGTTTTCTCTAACGTAGCAAAAATCTGTCCATATTTTTGTTGAATTTCGGAGGGGACGTTAATTACGACGCGAATCTTGCGCGCAAAAAGGTCGATCCAGCCCGCCGCCGCGCCAATCTCGCCTTCGCCGCTTAAAAAAATTTTATGAGGAACGAATATCGTATAACGCGCTTTCAAAAAATCTACCCGCGGCGGCGCTATGGAAGCAAGCGCGTCCGAAAGCTCAATCGTCTCGATAGAAAGCTCGTTGTAAAAGATCGTCGTAATCAGCGCGACTTGCGCGGTTTTCGCCGCTTCCGTGTTGTCGTAGGAGATCGCCGCGTCCTTTATAGACAACAACCAGCCGTAATCGCTCGCCTCTTCGCCCGAAACGATCGCGCCAAGCCGTTCCATATAGCGTTCCGCCAGATAATAAAGCTCTTTTTTGGGCAAAAAGAACGCAATCGCCTCCAAAACAACGATTGTCCACGCCAAAACGACCGCGATTTTTTTCACCACGCGATCTCCAAATGAACGTCCGCGCCCTGATCGCTTTTGCGCTCGACCTGAAAGGTTTTGATCAAAATCGGCGATTCAAGCAACGCACGCGTTAATCGGCTAAGCGCCTGCGCGTCAAGGTCTTTATATTCCGCCTTGATCCCCTGCGCGCTTTGTTGCGCGCTTCCGCGTTGCTTGAAAACCTCTTCGGCAAACAGCGCTTGAGCGCGCGCTTTTGCCGCCTGATTGTTTTCCCATTCCGATCGTAGCCGCGCTATTCGCTCGGCGATCGCGGCTGTCTCCTGATACGATCCGCTCGCCTCGTTAAACGCGCTCGCGGCGCTTATCCGCCAGATGAGCGCTACCAACGCGATCGCGCACAACGCCAGCAAAATCCGCCAAAGACCAAACTTCACCATTTCGCCGCCGCCATAACCTTGCCGCCTTGCTCCACCGCTTGCGCGTCGGGCAGAGCGGTTTTGAGGCGATCGATAATCGTTTGGGCGTTAATCGCGTCGTTTGGCGCGAAACGCGCCGCAATCGTCCGCCCATCAATATCCAGCTTTTCCAGCCTCGCGGCGGGCGCGAAGGTAAGCAGTTTGTTTAGCGTCAGTCTTAAACCCTGTTGGGCTGAAGCCGTCTGCGTTAAGCGCCGCTCTATGCTTTCAAGCTGAATCCGCGTGGCGGGCAGTTTTTCTCGCGCCAAAATCTCCTCGCGATCGCGATCGGCGGCGGAAGCGGCGGCTGAAAGCCTGAAAATATCGATCGCCAGCGCCGCGATAAGCGTAAGCAAAAACGAGGCGGCAAGCCGAAAACGACCGCTTGAAATATCGTTTGTCTCGCGCGATCTGATCGGCGCGAAACTTGGCGCTCTCAAGGCGCGCGGGCTTTCGTCGAACGGCTTCGCGTCCGCGGCGAATTTCGCGGGCAAAGCGACCCACGCGCCGTCTACAAAACTTAGCGCCGCGCTTTCCGACAGCGCGATCGGCTGATCGGCGGGATTTAGCGCGTTTTGCGCGAAATATATCCGCGAAATCTGCATGCTATCTAGCCCCTGCTCGATTAGCTTTTGCGTCGTCGCGGCTAGATCGCAGGCAATAAATCCCCAGCCGTTATCCTCTCGAAAGGCAAAGTAGCGATACGAGCCTTCGGGAATCCAGCCAAAAAACAGCGAGGCGGCAAAACGCTTGGCTAAACGACGGCTTTTGAAAGGCGCTTCGGAGCGCTTGTACCAGTAATATGCGGGCGAAAGCGCTACGTTGACTTTGCTTTGCAGATTGAAAAATTTCAGATCGGGATGCGCCAGAACAAGCGGAATTTTAGGCGCTCCAAACGGCGTTTTTACGCGCTCCAAAACGCGCTCTTTTAACTCGGCGAGTTTTGGCGCGACGCCCAAAGAGGGCTTTGGAAACAGGCGAGAAGGCGCTTTTGGCGCGCCGATTTTCGGTTGCAAAGAGACGTTAAAGGCGCGTTCTTTTTTGCCTGCAGGTTTGACGAACGAAAAGGGCGCGGAGCCGATAATCAGCGTGATCGCGCCCGCGCCGAAAAATAGCGCGCACAAAGCGCGATCGGAGGCAAAAAACAGCCCCGCCATAAACTCGCCGCACGCTATCGCAAGCGCCGAAGGAACAAGTTTGCGCGTTTGCGAAATCGCCCGCGCCAAAAAAACAATCCACGCAATCGCATAAACCGCGATCGCGCCGATCGGCGCTCCCAGAAACGTTCCGCCAAGTCCGTACTGCAACGCCGCCGCCGCGTTGATCGCGTATGGGCTGAGGCATAATAAAACCATAAAAAAAAGCGCGATCGAAAGGCATAAAAGCCGCAAAATCCCATGCGCCGACCAGAACGCGCGCTCTTTTAAGATCGCCGTTGTCGCCGCGACAATCGGAATGACATGCCAGCTTAACGCCTTTACGCACTCCAGCGCCGCGTTTTGCATTTTCGCGCCGACGAGCAGCCAAAATATCGCAAAGCAAAACAGCGCGGTGTGCGCGAGCGCCGATCTGCCCAAAATCGCGCCGAAAACGGAGGCTACCGCCAGCGCCAGCGCCGCGCAAAATACGGCTATATCGGCGTCGATAGAAATAGCGCCAAGCGTTACGGAATATGCGATCGCCGCGCTCAAAGAGGCGATCAAAAGCGCGGGGATAAACGATATGAATATCTGCTTAAAAGCGACCAACGAAATCCTTCCAGCCTCAAAACCGCATAAAAATAGCGCGTATAATCGCGGATTTTAGCTAAAAGCCCCTCAAACGTCGCCCGTTGCGCGCTTTAGCCCGCCAATCTATGGCTTTGCGTTTTTGTTTGCGCTTGCGCGATTGCAAAACGCGTTTAGTTTTTTAACTTTATTGTTCAATTGCGAAAGCGGCTAACACGCGAAGTTTGAGCGCGGACAGGTTTGCGCCATAACGCCCGTCGCGGCGCAATCGACCTTGACGAGACGCGAAACGCGAATATGTTTCGCCTGCCGTTTATTAAGCCGTTGTAGTCGAAACTCTCGATGATTTTAGAAATAAAAAGGTTTGCGCCCAGCCGTTTATTAAGCCGTTGTAGTCGTTTCGGATTTTTCTCGTTCCCAGATACCGTAAGCGCAAAATCCGCCAACCGCAAGAACAAGTAAAAGCGCCAATGTCCAAACAATCATTTGCTCTCCCTTTCTACTTTTAGCGTAAGCAAAAAACTTGTCATTCCTGCAATCGCCGCTAGTATTATACTAATCGCGCCGATCAAAGGCGTTTGCGCCTGAAATAAACCGATCGCAAGCGCGGCAATGCCGAACTTCTCCGTCCAATCCGCGCCACGCTTGTGTATTGCGAGCAATTGCCTCATATCTTTAAGCGTCTCTTTAATTTTCATTGCGCCCCTTTTTGCGAATATCGCATTTTGCGCGATAAACATTTTTCGCGCATAGATTGTCTCAAAAGCGCCGATCGCGATATTCGCGTCTTTAAGGTTGAGAATCGAAGCGCCTTCATAGAGATCGCAAAGGCGTACTTTGCGCGTTTGCGTCCGCGCCGTCAATTTGCTTTCGTTACCCAAATCGCCGTTTTTGCGATAACGCAATACGTCGTCAGCTGTTATCCCCGCGCCCTCAATGTCATCCCCGCGCAAGCTGGAATCCAATATCAAGACAATCGCGGATCGATCGCCCTCGTCATTGCGCGCAATGTTTGTATACCCGTTTCGTGAAAATGACGGGAAATTTGCTTCAGAAACTATCGCGGCGATTGCGTCAAGAATCAATCGAGGCGGGAAGCTGCATGCTTAAACAGTGAATCGATCCGTGTTGTCGCGCCGCGACGCTTGCGTTAAGCGCGATTATTTCGCGGTTTGCAAAGGCGGTTTTAAGCGCCAAAAGCGCTTTTTCGTCGCTTTTAACGCCGTAGATCGGCGCGATCACCGCATCGTTTATAATCAAGAAATTCGCGTACGTCGCGGGCAGTCTTTCGCCCTCGTAATAGATTGGATCGCACATGGGCAACTCGATAAAACGATAGGGCGTTCCGTCCGTTTTTTTGAACGCCAAAATCTCATCTTTCATCGCTTTAAGCGTTTTATAATGACTATCTTTGTCGTCGTCGCAACCGACAAAAGCTATCGTATTCGGATCGCAAAATCTAGCCAGCGTGTCTATATGCGCGTCCGTGTCGTCGTTTTCCAATCGCCCGTTTTTAAGCCACAAAACCCGCTTCGCGCCCAGATCGCGACGAAAGCGCTCCTCAAAATCCGCCTTTGTCCAATTGGCGTTGCGGTTTGGCGCAAAAAGGCAATTTTCGGTGGTCATAATCGTCCCCGCGCCGTCGCTTTCCACGCTGCCGCCTTCCAAAATCCAGCCCGTTTTTATCAGTTTCGCGCCGCCAAAAAAGCCAAGCGCGTTTAGCCCCGCGTTGATTTGATTGTCATAATTGGCGGCAAATTTTAGTCCCCAGCCGTTAAACTCAAAATCCAAAAACGCCGTTTTGCCCTCGTCCTCGATTGCGATCGCGCCGAAATCGCGCGCCCAAGTATCGTTTGTTCGCAGCTTCGCGCAAACGACGCGATCGCCTTCAAAACGCTTGATCGCCTCGTCGTCCTCGCAGATCAAAACGACTCTTTCAAAACGCTTGATCGCCGCGATCAGCGAATCGTAAAACTCCAAAATCTCGTCAATATACGGCGACCAATCGCCGTTTTTGCGCGGCAACGCGAGCAAAACCGCGCTTTGCCTTTCCCACTCCGCGATCATTTTGCGGCTCATAACCTCTCCTTTGCAAAATCTACACATTATCTACACGTTCGCGCGAAAAAATGCCAAACTCATTTCACAATTTTAAGGAGTTATCGATGAAACGACTGATCGCTATGTCGATCGTTACGTGCGTCGCCTTCGCGGCGCCAAAAGTTGCCTTTCAGGATTACGAAAACGGCGCTATAACGCGCGCGCAACCCGCTACGCCCGCTTTAGCCTCTTACGCGCAAATACTCAAAAACGCGCGTCAAAGCGTGGTGAACGTCTCCATTCAAAAAACCGCGCGCGCTCCGCAAATGCAGCTTTCGCCGTTTTTTAACGATCCGTTTTTCAAGGAGTTCTTTGAAGACAGACGTTTCAACATTCCTCGCGAGCGCGTCGAGCGATCGCTTGGCAGCGGCGTAATTATCAGCGCGGACGGCTACATCGTAACCAATAATCACGTCGTCGAGGACGCCAATAAAGTGATCGTAACGTTGGCGAGCGCCAAAGAGGAGTTCGAGGCGAAAGTAATCGGTAGCGACCCAAAAAGCGATCTGGCGGTAATTAAGATCGACGCGAAAAACCTGCGTCCCGCGATCTTTTTTGATTCCGATAACGTAGAGGTCGGCGACGTCGTTTTCGCTATCGGAAATCCGTTTGGCGTGGGCGAAACCATTACGACGGGCATTGTCTCCGCGACAAACCGCACGGCTATGGGCATAGTGGAATACGAGGATTTTATCCAAACGGACGCGGCGATCAACCCGGGCAACAGCGGCGGCGCGTTGATCAATTCCACGGGCGCGTTAATTGGCGTAAACAGCGCGATTTTAACGCGAAGCGGCGCAAATCACGGCGTAGGTTTTTCGATACCTAGCAACATGGTCAAAAAAATCGCCGAACAACTTATAGAAAAAGGCGAGGTAACGCGCGCTTGGCTTGGCGTGAGCATAAGCGATCTAAGCGAAGATCTGCGCGAATTTTACGGCAAAAAAGAGGGCGCGGTGGTGATGGGCGTAGAGCCGAAATCGCCCGCCGATAAAGCGGGACTTAAACGCGGCGATCTGATCGTGAAAGTAGACTCAAAAGCGATCGACGGCGCAAATTCGCTTCGCAACACGATCGGATCGCTTCCTCCAAATAAAAAGGTAACGCTGGAGATCGTGCGCGACAAAAAAACGATTACGCTTAACGCGACGCTAACGGCGTTAGATAAAGCCGCGATCGCGGAAGCAAAAAGCGATTATAAAGGTTTGAGCGTCGCGTCGCTAACCGACGATATAAAATCGCGCCTTCGCATGTCCAAAGACGCTCGCGGCGTAATAGTCGATAGCGTCGCGGACGACTCGGAAGCAAGCAAAGCGGGTTTTGCCGCTGGCGATGTGATCGTTCAAATTGAATCGGCGGAGATCGTCGATATAGATTCGTTCAAAAAAGCGATCGAAGGAAAAGCGAAAAAAAGGTTCTACGTCCTTAGACGCGGCATTATTTTTATCGCGGTTTTATAGTCTAAAATCGCGCTATGTTTATCCCTCGCCATTCGCCGCGAGGGATTTTTTTGCGTGAAAATATATCGCGCTTAAATACATGTTCCAATTGCGCGAAAATAGTTTAACCGCAAAAATTTTGCCCGCGTTATGCGCTTCGATCGTTTCGGCGACGCAAAGACAG
>JAISMA010000184.1 GCA_031276985.1 Helicobacteraceae bacterium
TTCGTCGCTTGTCGCAAGAGCGACGTTATCCAGAAGCGCTTGGCAATAAAAAGAGCTACGAAATGAAAACTAAACCAAGAAGGAAAGCAAAGATGAAACTAAAAGCGCAAGCGCAAACGAAAGTAAAGACAAAGACGCGGGCAAACCCAACGCTAAACCTTCAAAGACTTCCAACGTCGAACTTAAGCAAAGAGCAAGCGACTAGGGCAAAATCTAAACCAAGAATGAAAGCAAAGGCGATCCCGCAAATAAAACCTAAACCAACGCCAAATACTAACCCAACCGCAAAGCCAACGCTAAACCTTCAAAGACTTTCAACAAGATTAAAACCAAGGTTAAACCCGCGATCGCAACCGCAACCCAAATCAATATCGTCAGCCTTTACCATAATGGAAACAGTCGTAGCCGTCGTAATCGTAGGCATTTTAGCCGCGATCGCTATCGCCTCCTCTTACGAACCCGATAGGTTAGCTTTGGCTCAAGATCAGATCGTAAGGCATATTCGCTATACCCAGCACCTTAGCGTAATGGACGACAAGTTTGATCCGCAAGATCCCAATTGGCGACTTAGGAAATGGCGATTGAGGTTTGGGCATCACGCAAATCCAATCTACGTAGGCGGTTTGCCAAACGGATGGTCTTATACGATCTTCGCGGATAAAGACCCCGAAGCCAGTACCGCGCCTTCCATAAGCGAAATAGCTCTCGATCCGCATACCAAACTGCTTTTAAGCGGCGGGTTCAACGACTCCCTTAAAACCTCCGATCGCAGAGCCACTCCAGAAATGGCGTTATGGCATTGGAGAGTAAAAGAGCTTCAATTTACGGGCTGCAATCAAATCATAGGCTTTGACGAAATGGGCAGACCATACAATATGAGCAACTCCGCGTCCGGAACTACAAGCAAAATCCTAACTACAACTTGCAAAATAACGCTTAAAGACGAAAACGACGATACCGCAAGCGTATGCGTAGAACCCGAAACGGGCTGGACGCACGAGTGTTGAGCGGCGCTAAGATAAAGTTGTTAAGACGAGGGCGTTAAGATATGTTGGTTTATGGATTTCGTATTCCTTCGCGCTTGCCTTCGCAAGGGATTGTCGCGGGGATGACGCTTGCGCTCATAAACGAGCAAGTGTTGCGCGAAAATGGCAAAAGGCGATCACGCGAACTTAACGTCATTTCCGCGTAGGCGAGAATCTAATAATAAAAAGTTATCAGATTTTGCGATTGTTTGCGGGAATGGATACCCGCTTTCCTTCGCGCCTTACGTCCATAGATGAGCGGATGCTTTGTCGCGGGCATGGTGAAAGAATTGCGGGAGCGGCAATTGGGTTCGCATTACGCAATTGGATTTTTGCGGGAAGGTTGGAAAAAGAGATAGCGGATATGGAACGGAACGTTATGTATTTACGCCCGTAACTGTGTTTAACGAGTAATAGCGCCTGTAGCGACGCTAAAGCAAAACGAGCTAACGATATTGCGTTGGCGCGTTTCTTGGCAAATAAGCGCTTGCGCTAAACCTTCGGCGCGATCGCGCGCGTTACGGGGTTAATTGGATTGGACGGTTTCGAGTAGATCGCTTTCAAATATGGACGCGGGAGATATTACGGTTTCGTCTATCGGTATATTATCGCCGTAGCGCTCTTTTAATTTTGCTTTTACCGCATTGTCGCTTAAATCAAATTCGCCTAATTTTTGCAGTTTTCCTATTTCTATATTCGCGCCTCTTTTGTAGATTTTCCACACAAGCTCGGAGCAGTAAATTTTATCGTCGCTCCAATTAAACGTTAAATCATAGTTTTTGCCTTCTAGTTTTTTACTTTCTTCTTTCATCTTTGCGATCGTTTGCGCGTTCAGAATTGTGTCCGCGTTTTTAAGTCTTTTTGCGACATATTTGCCGTTTTCGCCTCTTTTTATCCATGTTTCAAGCGGCGTTAATCGCGTGGTTTTTATCGCTTCAAACACATAAAGTTTGCCTTCATGCAAAACAATCAATCCCACATGCGAATATTTCGATTTTGTCGCGGCTTGGATAGCTTTGCTTTGGCTTGACAGCGAAGTTTGAAAGATAATATCTCCCTCCTTTAACTCCGCGCCGCGCATTTCTGCGACGCATAAACCAACCAGCGCCAACGCTAAAATAGCTTTATTTATCATCGTCGTTTTCCCCGCTTGTTTGTTGATTGAAAGAGTAAGGATACAGGACAAATTCGGCTTGTTTTTCGGGATTTTTCGGAGGAAAAATATCTGAATTTTTCGCAAACCAAACATCGCCTTCGCTATCTATAGCAAACAGATAAATGCCCGCGCCGAACGCTTTAATTTTTGCGTCTAAACGTATGCGCTTAACCCGAAAAGCGTTTTGGCTATCGTTTTTTGATTTTGTAATCTCTACCGCCCATAAAGCGCCGTTTTTATCCAAAGCGTAGATTCCGTTGAATCTGGTTAGCGAAACTGCCGTAATAGCGCCTAAACCGTCGATTTTAGCAAGTTTCCAATTTTCAAAATACCATAAGTTTCCAGCCTCGTCTATAAGCGCCGCTTTTTGTCCCCAATTCATACTAATATCTTGGAATTTAACGTCGGCTTTAATCTCGCTAAGCGATAGCGGACATACGCCCGTTATCATACTTATTGAGTCCGCCGACCATAAAGCGCCGTTTGCGTCAATCGCCAGCGCCGCGAACTCATATTTCGCCGCCGCTATTTTTTTGAAACGAACGTCGTTTTTAACTTTTGTAACTAAGAACGCGCCGTTATCTTTTGTCGCGCAACTCGCGGCGACGTATAAAACGCCTGTATTATCCAGCAGCAGTACGCTATCCCAGCCTGACGCAATATCGGATATTTTCATTTTTAGCGGGATTTTGGCGAACCTATGCAATGCGTTTTGTCGACTGTCTAAATTAAACCCCGCAAGCCATATTTCGCCGTTTGAATCAAGCGCGATCGACCTTGTTAGGCTTGTCGATATTTTTGTTATTCGCGCATTGATATTAAGTCGCTCAAACTCTTCGCGAACCGTGTGTCCGTCCAAATCGCCCAAGCCAAGCGAGCCGTTTCGATTTGGTACGTTTAACTCGTGTTTTGCAAATAACCCGCCGTTTTCATCGAGTAAAAAGACATTGCTGCCTCCGCTTTCAACCGCGACAAAATCTCCGCCAATCAAAGCGACGCAGAAGACAAACGCCGCGACAAACAATTTAACCATCAAAGCTCCTTTAGAAGCGAATTTGCCCTTAAGCGTAACCAGTCGATATTTTACGCTTTTGCGGATTTTGAAGGGCGCAAAGGCTTGTTAGCGTTTGAGATTATTAGCGTTTTAGATTGATAGCGTTTTGGATTAGCTGATCGTTAGTCGTGATCGCTTTCGCCGCGCCTTCGTACGATCGCTGATAGATAATCAGATCGCTTAACGCCGTCGCCGCTTGTACGTTGCTGCTTTCAAGCGTATTTGCCGTTACCAGCGGCAGTTGCGCGCCGTTTGAATCGACGTAGAAAAACGGCTCGCCCGAATTGGCGCTTTGCATAAATTGATTGCTTCCAATTCGCATAAGCCCCTGATCGTTTGCAAAGTGATAAACGGCAATCTGCGCGATCGCGCTCTGTTTTCCGTTGTCGAAAACGGCGATGATATTACCGCGCTCGTCGATTGCGTAGCGTTCCAGATTGCCCTCGATAACGCCGTCGGCGCTAAGACTCGCGCTTTGCGCGAAGCCGTTGTTGGATTGCAGGTTGAATTTGAAGTCGATAGGCGTTTGGTAGTTGTCCAGAACGACGCTTGGAGCGCCGATCGCCGCGCCGTTTTGATCGAAAGCGATTGTTTTCGTTTGAACGGAGATCGTTTTGTAGGCTTCAAGCGAGGCGGAGCTTGCCGAAGCGTTAGCCGTTAGCGTCGCGTTTAACGGCGAAAAGAGCCGCGCCAATCCTTCGGGCGAGTTCTCGGCGCTATAAACGCCGCTCAAGAGCGTTTGCCCCGCGCCGTTTGAAAGCGTTATTTTGCCGTCCGCCGCGCCGACGGACGCGTCCGCGAGATTTGCGATTTGATTTATCGCGCCGATATATTCGCCAATCGTCTCGCCTTGCGAATAGGTTACGCGCCCGAAGCTCGCGGAGGCGAGATCGACGTTTGGCAAAGAGCTTGCGCCGTTCGTAAAATGCAGACTATCGCCTTTTGGATACACGGTAAGCGTCGCGCCGTCGCGGCTTGTTTGATAACCCGCCGCCTCCAGCGTCGCGCCGATCGCGCTTGCAATGTCCGTCGCGCCGTCGCCGTCCGCGCCGATATGTTCGTAGGTCGCGCCGTCCAGCGTAAAGCGTACAAACGGCGCCGCGCCGTCGCTTTGATCGCCCGAAAGCCTCAGCGAAAGCCCAAGTCCGTTCGCCGTCGAAACGGGTTGTTTGCCAAAGCTAAACCACAGATTTTCGCCGCCTTTGAGCCCAAGCGCTTTGCCGCTTTGAACAATCGCGCCAAGATCGGAATCCGCGCTCATGGTTTCAAGCCGTTTTAGTCTCGCTTCCGCCTCGTAAGTCGCGCCGACGCTTGCGCCGCTTGGAGCGACAAGCCGCGCCTCGCTTGAAAGAACGAGGCTTTCGCCGTTTGGCGAGATCGCCTTTTGTTCCGCGCCGATTGCGGATTGTTTGAACGCGCCGCTTGCAAACGCGGTTTTTTCCAAGCCGTCAAACGCCGCAAACGCCGACAAAAGCGCCTGCGGCGAGTTTCCGCCGTCCGCGACGAGCAGCGAAAGATTTTGAAGGCTGTTCGCCGCGATCCTGCCGTTGTAATCGACGAGAAAATTCGCTTGCGGATAGATAGCGCGCGCCGTTTGCGCGAGCGCCTCTTGCAAGCCTTCAAGCGTATCGTTTTCGCCCGCCGTCCATATCGCGGCGTTTAGCGGCGCGAGAAACGGATCGCTTGAATTGGCGATTGAAAGCGCGTTTTGCGAGGAGATCGCGATATTCGCGCCGCTTCTTGCGGCGTTCGCTACGCCGCTTGCGTTGATCGCGTTTGTTATCGCCTCGCCGATTTCGTCCTCGCTTGCGCCGAGCGCCCACGAGACGTTTATCGCCGCGCCGTTTAACTCGAAACTAAGCGGCGAGTTTATATGCGGATTGATTGTTATCGTCTTTTTGATTTCGCCAAGCGCGGCGAATACTCCGTCGTTATCGCCCGCCGCGATCAGCAGATTGTCCCCGCTTTTTAGCCCCATAAAAGCGCCGTTTTGATCGTATAGCGATTTAAGCGGCGCGTTTGCGTTTGCCGCCGCGCTCGCCGCCGCGAGGCTTGGCAGATTGGCGTTTAGCGCGGCGTTTTTGGTGGCGCTCGGCGGATAGACTATGTTTTCGGGCGCGATCACGGGTTTTTGCGCGGCTACGGGCGCGATCTCGCCCGCGTTCGCGTTTGGAACTATCTTCCACATGCCGTTTTCGTTGATCATATTTCCCCAGCTTGTGCCTAAAAGATAGTTTCCGTTTTGCGTTACGACGTTTCCGTTCGCGTCGCGGCTAAACGCGCCGTCGCGGGTATAGGCGATCTCTTTCGCGTCGTAAATGTTTGAGCCGACCACGCCAAACCAGCCGTCTTCGTTGATCGCCACGTCGAAAACGTTATCGGTTTGCGACCTCGCGCCGCTTCGCAGATCGATTGCCGTCGCGCTCGTTTTTACCCCTACGCCGTCGTCGCTTGAAAGCGTACCCGAATTTGTCGACAAATAACGGCTAAAAAGCGCGCCGAATTCCATAACGCTTGCGCGATAACCCGTCGTATTGATATTGGCGATATTATTAGCGGTCGTATCGATCGCCGTTTGATTAGTTTTCGCGCCCGTGAGCGCGCTCCAAAAACCGCCGTTCATAACCGCTCTTTTATCGATACGATCTGATCTAGCGTATAGTATTCGCCGCCCAAAAACAACTTTGGAACGCTTTCGTTCAAAACGACCGATTCAATCGGATAAACTCCAAGTCGGCTGACGTATTTTTTACCCGAAGCGCTTCCCGTATATTCGGCGCGTATGGCATAAACGCCCGCGCCTACGGCTTCGCCCGCGCTGTTTTTTCCATCCCACGAAAACTCTTGCAAGCCCGCTTCGCCGCTAGGAATAACATCCGCTCTAATCTGAACGCCGTTTGAATCCGTAACGATGAAAAGTCCGTTTTCAAAATTTTCCTCGTAAAACAGATAATCTTTGTACTGATCGCCGCTTTCGGCAAACTGTACCGCGTTGAGTCCCGTATCGGCTAATTTGCCCACCGCGCCGATTAGTTGATACGCGCTTGTGAGACGAAATTGCCCCACCATATTCTCCATAGCTTTTTGGATATTCGCCTGCGATTCTATAACCGCCATATCAGCCGTTTGCGCGAGCATTTTATCGGTGTCCATTGGACTTGTCGGATCTTGATATTGCAACTGAACGAGCAACAGCTTTAGAAATGCGTCTTTATCAAGCGTACTGTTTGGATTGTACGTAATGGTCGAATTTGTCTTTCCACCCATAAAATCAATTGCTTCGGTAGCCATTTTTGCCCCCTGATCGCGCCGTTTTTGTTTATTTAAGCAATTTCTATGCCGCTATCTTGTTCGCTCTCTTCGTCGCGCCGATCGCGTTCTTCTTTGCGTCGATCGTCCTCGTTTTGGCGGTCGCTTTGATTTTCGTCGTATCGCAATTCGACTTGATCGTATCCTATTTGCGAGAGGCTTTGGCGAAATTCGCCGCTATGCGCGATCAAAAGCGCGATTGTTTGCGGCGAGCTTTGCGACGAAACAATCAAGCCTTCGCCGCGTTTTATCAGCGTAACTTCGACCAATCCAAGCTCTTTTGGATGCATTTCAATCGACACGCGGGTGATCGGCGGTTTGTAATTTGCGATTGCGTCGTTCAGGCGCGAAACGAAATATCGCGCCGCCGATCGCGCTTCGACAATCTTAAAATCCGATCGTTTTTCGCCGTCGCTTTGGCGCGTTGGCGTTTGCGCGTCGGCTCTTGCGATCTCCTCGTCGTTTTCGGCGTTTGTTTCAGCCGTATGCGTTCGCAAACCTTCGGAGATTTGCGCGGCGCTTGAGCGTTCGCCGCCGATTGCGATAAAAGCGGCGTTCGATTGCAAATCAAGCGCCGTTTTTGCCCTTAGCGTATCGGAGAAACGATTGCTTGCGAT
>JAISMA010000196.1 GCA_031276985.1 Helicobacteraceae bacterium
ACGGCGTACCAAACGGCGTACCAAACGGCGTACCAAACGGCGTACCAAACGGCGTACCAAACGGCGTACCAAACGGCGTACCAAACGGCGTACCAAACGGCGTACCAAACGGCGTACCTCTAATATCAAATATCTCATATCGAATATCTCATATCGAAGATCGAATAACAAAGATCGAGAAAGAGAAGAATTTTATTTATGTGCCGTCGCAAATAAATTGCGACGACCAAAAAAACGATCAAACGCCCGCCGTTATCGCTCCTTTGCCGCTCAAAGCTAACGCTCAAGAGATCGAAAGCGAGATCGCGGACGGATCGAAGGCTATCGTCAAGGCGAAAGCCAAAGCATTCGCGCCGCCGTCGCTTGACGACTTAGCCGCGTATAAAGCGCAACTACTACGCGATACCGCGCCCGATAAGCAAGGCGAGATCGCGAAGCTGGACTGCGAAGGCTTCCACGACTATTTCACCGCTAACGGCTGGCGCGTAGGAAGCGGCGCTGGTAAGCCAATGCGCGATTGGCGAGCGGCGTTACGTAATTGGGCGCGTATCCAAAAAAACTTTGAAGCGCGGGATCGCGGATACAAATATCGCAATCGCCTAGACGAAAGCGTCAAAGCCGCGCAGGAGTGGGTTAAAGCCGAAACGGAGCGCGAAGCGAAGGCGAAGGCGGATAAAGATCAAGCCGCGACGATCGAGGCGATTCTTATCCCCGACGCTAAAGGCGCGAGTGAAGCGCAAATTAAAACACCGCCGCAATCGCTCATAGTTGGCGAATTTGGGCGAATAACTAAGGGGGGGCTATAAGATGACGGCTGAGGGTATAAACGCGGCTTTAACGCTAGTTTCTGTATTTACGGGATCGGAATTAAGCGAAACGAAATTAAGCGCATGGAAATGGGTAATGCAGGACTACAGCGACGAGATAGGCTCAAAAGCCTTTAGGCGTTGGCTACAGAACGCCGACTCGCCGCGAGCGCCAATGCCTAAGGATATAACGGCTTACGCGGATCGTATAGCGGCGGATGAGTACGACGCTCAAAAGGCTAAACGCGACGCGCTACTAAGCCAAATATACGCCGCGCTACGAGAAAAGGGCTACTACGCGCATAAAATGCCGATACCGACAGAAACGCATGCGCCGTTTATCTATCGCGCCAAAGAGATCGACGATCTCGTATATGACGACTACGACCGCCTAATCGATAAGGGCTTTAGCGTCGCGTCAGTCCAGACAAACGGCGCGGATAAACTAATCGTCAGATTGGGGGATTTATGACAACTTTTAATCGTCAAAACGGGTTGATAGGCGCAACAAACGACAACAAAACGAAGGGATTTTGAGATGACAAAGCAAGAGATAATCGCCGAGATAAAAGAGCGTTACAACAAAAAAAGCGTGTTGTCAAAGATTGAAACCGCAAGCTATTTAGGCATATCCGTAACGACAATCGACCGATTGATTAGCGCGGGTAAAGGCTTGTCGTATATCGACGCGGGCGGACACAAGAAATTCCACGCCTCGCACATAGCGGATTATTTAATCGCTAACGAGACTAGAGCGGCTTAATTCTTTGGCGTATAGGGCGCGTTTTGTAGAGTGGGCGAAGGTCTTTTACTTCGTGAAGGGTTAAAATCGATTTAAGGGCGGTTTTTGAGCGATTGCGGGCAGGTATAAAAAAAGCGGGTTAAGTAACGAGTACCTAGCCCTCGCTCCGCGTCTTAGACTCCGATCGGTAATCGCTTGCCGTTGATGAAAATCCGCCCAGCGCGTCCATTCGCGCCGTGATGATTGCGAATTTCTATATCCACGCCCGCCGCTTTCGCCGAAGCGTTAAAGCGATCGATAACCGCTTGGCGACGCGACGCGCATTTAGTCGCGCCGTATTTGGCGACGCGCAAGGACTCCGTAGTCCACGCGATAGCGGTATATTCCGCCCGTCGCGCCTTAGCGATCCACTTGATTATCTCGTCGCTTCTGTAGGCTTTGAGATTGCAAGCATTAGAGCAATAGAGCGCGTCGCTCCGCCCTTCAAACTCCGCGCCGCAAACGACGCAGACACGTTTAACTTTCGCGTATTCTCCGCGTTTATACGCGGGGGTTTTAGCCTTCATTTTTTGCCTCCTTTTTTATTTTCAAAAGCGTCGTATTCCGCGACGTCGTTTTGGCTCATCGCCGATATGTAAACACCGACTGTCTCCGCTCCTGCGAAGGAACGAAACACAATCGCCTTAACCGCGCCCGGTATTTTGATCATGTAGCCGTTGATATTTAACTCGCCGCTTGGCGTGTGGATGATCGCCAGCGGCTCTGCGTCTATGTTTGCGTTAATCATTTGTTTGTCCTCCTTTCATTTGGACGACGGCATTGTAACATAGTTTCAAAAGTCTGTCAAGTGTTTTTCAAAAATCTTTCAAAAAATCAGAACCCTATATATAGCGTTTTAGGTCGATTTTGGTTTATGTTAACCAATAATGTTCTTAATCAAGTCCGCGGTTGCGGTACGACTCGCTTGATCGGCTATTTTGGCGTATCTTTCAGTCTGTTTAATGCTTGCGTGGTCTAGTAATTGCTTTATGACAAAAGGCGAAACGCCTTTAATCGCCAAATTCGACGCAAAGCTATGTCTTAGGCTATGTACTACGATTTTATTCTTTCGATCGTAATAATCAATGCCTTTCGGCTCATTAAATAATTTATCAAGGTATTTCTGTAATTTTTCAGATAGATACTTTTTAATCTCTTTCTGTCCGCCAATCACTCTATAATAAGGGTTTTTTAGCTGTTCAACAGCTGTTTTAAGCGGATTATATAACTCGTCGGCTATAAATGCGTTATATGCGCGTTTTGTTTTGATATTGGCGAGTTTTAACAATTTATTCTTAAAATCGCAATCTATCCCGCGTAAATAAAGGATTGTCGACACTCTCGCGCCCGTTGCGATCAACAAAAACGCAAACAAGTACAACTCGTCGGCGTTGTCGTTTTTTAATGCGTTTAATAGGGTTTTGCACTCGTCGGGCATTAAAAACCCTTTCCTTTCGTTGTCCTCTTTGCGCTTTTCGATCTCTTTTGTCGGGTTTATTAGCGTTTTATGTCCGTTCTTAATCGCTAAGTTATAAACCGCGCTTGTGTAGTAGATTATATGGTTAATTGTGCCTTCAGCCGCGCCGTTAGTCTCTCTTTCCTTGATTTTGGCTTCTATATGCGCTTTTCTTACGGCTTGCGCTGGTAAATTATATAAGTCTTTGAGCGATTGCAGATATGAGCGGGCGGAAGCTAAGGACGGCTTATTATTTAGCGATAATAAATAACTTTCGATGATGTCGCCAAATGTTAAGACTTCGCGCCGATTTTTAGCCGTGATTGGAGTTAGCTCGCCTTGCGTGAGTATGTTTAAGCGTTCTATGCGCTTTTGGGCGCAATAAGCCTCTCTAATGCCTTCGCTATATGCGCCGATCTTGTCAAAATGCGCTTCGCCGTTGCGTTTATAGCGTATGTAATAGATTACGTCGCCGTCTTTAGTCGCCCGCTTAAAAACGCCCTTGTGCTTGGTTTGTTCAAATCCCATTATTTCACCCTTTCATTTACCCTTATTTTACACCATAGCCGATTTATTAAGATTTATATTGCTTTATTTTGGAGTATTTGGCGAGGCATACAATGGCAAACGAAGCTAAACGCTGTCGATGTTTGTTTGATTTTGTTGTTAAATGTTTATTTTGGCGAGTTTTGGCGCACTTATAAAAGCGCGACAAAAGACGCGCGAAAAGCATGCGAATTAGGCGCTTGCAAACTATTGGAAGAACTAGAAAAAGAAAAACTTATCCGCGATTAACCGCGAAACTTTCCAGCGTTAAACGCTAAGAGCGCGGCGAAGTTTATCGATATACCACGCCAAACTGCGCGTTTGCAAAAATTCAACCGAATAAAATCCGTCGCTTTTGCGCGAAACATAACTATTTTTCTGGAAGCGATCGGAACTTAGCGGATAGTCTTCTCGAAAGTGCGCACCGCGAGATTCTTTGCGTCTTAGCGCGGCGAGCGCGGAGACTTCGGCGATCTCCAATGCGTTCAAAAACTCAAGTATCATCGTAAGCTCGACGTTGTTAGATCGGCTTTTATCCACGCATGCCAATCCGCCGACAAGCGTTTGGAGATATTCCGCGTATTCCAGCGCGTCTTTTAAGCCGTTAGCGTCGCGGAAAACGCCGAGTTTTGCGATTAACTTTTTGCCAAGACTTTTTTGCAAAGCGTTAATGTTAAAACGGCTTTCGCCCTCGATAACGCGATCGATCTTTTTTTGTTCGATTGCGATCGTATCTTGCGCTATTTTATCGATCGCGATCGCCTTCGCCTTTTTTGCGAAAACGGCGGCGTTTTCTCCCGCTATTTTGCCGAAAACCGCCGCTTCCAAAAGGCTATTTCCGCCCATGCGGTTTGCGCCGTGAACGCCGTTATAAGCGCATTCGCCGCACGCAAATAACCCTTTGATCGCCGTTCGCGCCGATTTATCGACCTCGATTCCGCCCATAGTGTAGTGCGCGGAAGGCGCGATCGGGATTAGATCCGTCGAAGGATCAAGCCCTAATTTCGCGGCGGCGGCTTTGCAAAAATTCGGCAGTCGGCTTTCCAAAAACGCTTTGCCAAGCCGTCTTGCGTCGATATAAACCTTGCGTCCGCTCTGCGTTTCGCGCTCGATCGCGCGCGATAACTTATCGCGGGTTTGCATTTCGTCGGTAAATCGCTCGCCGTTTTCAAAGGTCAAAAAACCGCCTTCGCTTCGCGCCGCTTCGCTGACAAGCTCGCCCGATCCCAATAAACCCGTCGGATGAAACTGAACAAATTCCATATTGACAAGCCTAAGCCCCGCGCGAAAGGCGACCGCGATCGTATCGCCGTTTGAAGAAAGCGGATTGGTGGTGTGCCCGCAATAAATTCCCGCGTATCCGCCGCCCGCAAGCGCTACGCTTTTTGCGCCGATCGCTAGAACTTCGCTGTTTGCGTTTTTCAAAGCGCAAACGCCGACAACGCGGTTATTTTCGATTAAAAGTTTCAACAAAAAATAGCCGTGCAACATCTTCACGCCCGATTCGTTGCATGCCTTTAGCGCCGCTTGCGCGAGCGCCGCGCCCGTGCGATCTTGAACGTAACAGGCGCGTTTTTTGCCGCTGCCGCCAAAACTTCTTTGCGCTATTTTGCCGTTTTCGGCGCGATTAAACCCAGCGCCAAGCGCGTCAAGCTCCAGCGCGATCGACGGCGCGGCTTCGCACAGGATTTTGACGGTTTCGATCTCGCCAAGTCCCGCGCCGCTTTTTAGGGTATCGATTGCGTGTAGGGACGGCGAGTCGCTCTCGATTGAGCCAAGCGCGGCGTTTATGCCGCCGCTTGCCATGGAGCTGTTGGAGCGAAACGGCGCGTTTTTGCTTATCAGCGCGACGGACGCGCCGCTTTCGCGCGCTTTTAACGCCGCGCTTAATCCGCCAAGTCCCGCGCCGACAACCAATACGTCAAACATTCGCTCTCGCTTGTTCCAAAGTCCGCGAAAATCCGAAAGTTAATATTTCAGACGAACAAGCCCGTCGTGTTTTTGGATTTTCATCTGACAAGTCAGCCTCGCGTTGGCGCTTACGTCGGGAAAATTCGCCAGCACAACCTTCTCTTTCTCGGTTTTCGGCGAGATAAAATCCATGCCGCTTACCACCTCGACGATACAGGTGCCGCACTGCCCGTCTCGGCAGCCAAAGGGCAGACCGCTACCCATCTTTTCGATCACCTCCTGCAAAGTTTCGCCCGGTTTAACGTTGATTGCCAGAAAATCATTAACAACCTCTACGCGAGTCGTCATCTTGTCTCCTTTGTGAAATGTAAATCAAATCATAAACAATTTTCGCTAATTTTGGCGCTCAAAATATAAACAAACCGAAGTTATTGCTTGGAACCAAGCTGATCGAGCATATTTTCAAACGGATTATTAGAAGCCTTGACGAGCGCGGCGATCTCTTGCAAATCGATTTTGCCGAACTCGACCATGTCATAAAGCCGCGTTAGCGCGCGTCGGCAGCAGCTACGATCGCAAAGCGTTACCAGCTTTTTGGCTTTTTTGTAGGGCAGATCGTTGTTTCTAAAGATTTCGATTGCCTCGCGCACGCTCTTTTCGCCGCAATTGCATATTTGTAGCGACAATAAACCCTCTTCGTCCGCCATAATGCGCGATCGTATGCTTTTTTGGCGGATTTAGGCGCTTAAAAATATAGCGCCAAGCGCGCGAAACGCTTGAGTTGCGTTACGCCGCCAGTCGCTACGATCCGCGTTTCTGCCCTCGCATTACTTCACGCAACCTCCGCCCCCAATCCTTGCGCCGCCGTCGCATTCCCCCCTCCCCTAATTCTTCCCGCGACGAAACGCCAACCTCTTGTCATACTCGCAAAAGCGAGTATTTAAAGAATAAAAAGCTGTAAAACTTTACGATTGGCGCTTGATCCGCGATTGTCTTAAATGCTAGATACCAGCCTGCGCGGGAATGACAAAGAGGGATGCGCTAACGGCGCGAAGCGAGCGCTTGCCTGCAAGCGTAAGGCGCGGAGGAAAAAATCCAAAAAGCGGATCGTCGTTAGAACGACTATTTACCGCGTTATTCAATGATTTATCCGCGTTCGTCTGGTTTGGCGTTACTTGCTTGCGATAGCGGATTTATCGCAAGAGAGGTTGAGGCGCGTAAGCCTAAGAGCGTTCGCCAGCACCGAAACGGAACTAAGGCTCATAGCCAGCGCCGCGATCATCGGCGTTAGCGCGCCAAAACACGCGAGCGAAACGCCGATCGCGTTGTAGCAAAACGCCCAAAACAGATTTTGCTTGACGTTGCGTATGGTTGCGCGGCTGATCGCGATCGCTTCCGTTACGCCGATCAAATCGCCTCGCGTTAAAACTATGTCGGCGCTTTTGATCGCTATATCCGTTCCCGCGCCAATGGCGATTCCCGTATCGGCTTGCGTTAGGGCGATTGCGTCGTTGATCCCGTCGCCTACAAACGCCGTAATTTCTCCGTTTTTTTGCGCGGCGGCAATTAGCGCGGCTTTATCCTGCGGTCGCAAGTTTGCCTCGAAGCTATCGACGCCGCTTTGTTTGGCGATCGCTTCGGCGGTTCTGGCGTTGTCGCCGCTAAGCATTACGCTTCGTATGCCTTGAGCGTTCAACGCGGCGATTGCGGCTTTCGCGTCCGCTTTCAGCCGATCTGATACGACAAAAGCGCCAACCGATTTGCCGTTGATTTTGGCTATTACCTCTCCGTTTTGCGCGCCGATTTCCACTTCGTCGCCGCCTACGATCGCGCGTACGCCTACTCCCGCGATCGCCTCGAAACGCTCCGCTTCGCATAGCGGCTTGGCTAAAGCGGCAATCGCCTTTCCGATCGGATGTTCGCTTTTGGCTTCGGCGGCGGCGAGCGTCGGCAAAAGCGCGGCTTCGCCGTTGAAACTCGCGCTAATTTTGCCTTCCGTCAGCGTCCCCGTTTTGTCGAAAAAAACCGTCGAAACCTTTCCAAGCCGCTCCAAAGCCTCGCCGCTTTTTATCAATATGCCGCGCTTAGAAGCCAAACCCGCCGCGATTGTAATAGCCGTCGGCGTGGCAAGCCCCAAAGCGCACGGGCAGGCGACGATCAAAACGGAGATAAAAACCGTCAGCGCAAAGGCGAAATCGGCGGTTATAAAGTATTGCGCCAAACCCGCCGCGATAGCGAAAAGCGCAACGATCGGCACGAAAACGCCGCTAATTTTATCGGCTAAACGCGCTATCGGCGCTTTTGAGCCTTGCGCCTCCTCGACAAGCCGCGCTATTTGCATAAGCGCGGTTTCGCCGCTTGCTTTGGTTGCGCGAAAGGTCAAAGCGCCGTTTTGGTTGATTGTCCCCGCGAAAACCGCGTCGCCAATCGTTTTTGCGACGGGACGGCTTTCGCCGCTTAACATGGATTCATCGACAAGACTTTGCCCGCCGATAACCTCGCCGTCGATCGGAATGTGTCCGCCCGGTTTGACGACGAGTATATCGCCGATCGTTGTCTCTTCGATCGGCTTTTCAATCTCCTCGCCGTTTTGAACGACAATCGCGGTTTTGGGCGCGAGATCAAGCAACGCTTTAAGCGCCTCGTTCGCCTTTGATTTGCTTTTGGCTTCCAGCGTTTTTCCAAGCAAAATTAGCGCGATAATTACGCCCGCGCTTTCATAGTACAAATTATGCGCCGCATGCATGTCGCCTAGCGCGATCAGAGCGGTGTTAAAAAGGCTGTATCCAAACGCGCTCGACGTGCCGATTGCGATCAGGCTATCCATATTGGGCGAAAGCGCAAAAAGCGTTTTGAAGCCGACGATATAAAAGCGATAACCGACGGCGATAATAGGCAACGTTAGCGCCGCTTGAATAACCGCGTTAATAAGCGGATCGCCAACGCTTTTTAAGCCCGTCATCGGCGCCATTGCCAGATACAAAAGCGGCGCGGCAAAAATTACCGCCGCGATCAGTTTTCGGCGCAAAACTTTAGCTGATTCTTCGGCGATCGCGGGCTTGTCCAATATGCTAAAGCCAAGCGACGCGACTCGCGATTTAATCGCTTCAAACTCGATGTTTTCGTACTCAATCGTCAGCTTTTCGCTCGCTAGATTGACGCTTGCTTTTTTAACGCCTTCGAGTTTGTTTAGCGTTCGCACGATTCGCGCCGCGCAACTAGCGCATGTCATTCCGCCGATAGCCGCCGTTTTTTTCATTGTTTGCCCGCCTTATTTAGCGCCAATCTCTAGCGTTATGCCGCGCTTGTTGAAGCGTTCAATCTCGGCGGGTTTAAGCGATATATTCATTTGCCCTCCGCGTTTTTGAAACCAGATTGGTCGTTATTTTTTGCTCCAATTAACTTCGTTGAGCGATCCGTGTTGTTCCCAACCATTTTTGATGTACTTTGGATTAACCGCAAATTCGCCAGTACCAGTATCAAACCCCAAGCTTAACGGTATTCGACCGTGTCCCCAAGCGACGCGTTTTTGCGCGCTTGTTTTATAGCTTGTCCATACGCCCAAAAATTGATTGTTTGCGTAGCCGTCGGCAAAGTCTTCTATATCGTCGTATTGCAATGTTCTGTTCGCGTCGATATACCATTTTGTCATTAGATCGCCCGTGAAAACGCCGCTACCTTTTTGTTTATCGTTTTCGCGTAAAATTACTTCGGCAAACGCAACGCCTTGATCTATTAGCTCGCCGTCGTATTCTTTAGTAAATTCTTTGTATCTGTACGCTTTATCGATCGTAATCTCGCCGCTAAAATCGCAATAGTTGCCTTTGACCATTGTTTGCCCTTTTGCCGCGTATTTAAGCGGCGCGATCTTTTTTATCTCGTCAAAAACAATATGTAACCGCTGATAATTATCGCCGATATACGCAAGATAACATCCGTAAATACGCTCTGAAGCCTCGCAATACTCTAGCTCTCCAAATAGCGGCGAAAAATCGTAACGCGAAAGTTCGTTGACGTTCATCGGCGTTAAGTACTTGCCTTCATTGTCAAGCAAAATCGTTCGCTCTTTACTTAAATTTTCGATCGGAGTTTCAGTCGCCGCGCCGATCGCGCAAACGGCTAAAACCGCCGCAATCGTCGCAATTTTCGCTAACGTTTTCATTGCTTTATCGCTTTTCGCCGCAAGCGCTTTTGTTGCCTAGTTCGCACGATTTTTCGTAGTATTCAAGCGCTTTGTTTATATCTTTTTTTACGCCCCTGCCATATCTGTAAAGATCGCCTAAGTTATTACAACCTAGCGCATTGCCCAGAGCGCATGCTAGATCGTAGAGTTCTCGCGCTTTATTCAAATCTTTTTTCGCGCCGCCGCCTTTTTCGTACGCGTAATAGCCCAGATTGTTGCAACCTAGCGCATAGTTCATATCGCATGATTTTTTGAATAGCGCGATCGCCCTTGCGCGATCGACCGCCACGCCATCCGCGTTGTAATACGCATAGCCCAAATTATTGCAACCCATCGCGTTTGCGCCGTCGCACGCCTTTGAATAAAGCGCGACCGCTTTGCTTTTGTCCCGCTCCACGCCCTCGCCTTCGTCGTAAGCGTAGCCAAGATTGGCGCAACCTAGCATGCCGCCGCCGTCGCACGCCTGCCGATAATATCGGACGGCTTTGGCGTAATCAGGCTTCACGCCTAAACCTTTTTTGTAAATGTAACCCAAATTATTGCAGCCCACCAGCGCCTCGCCGCCGTCGCACGCTTTGACGTAAAGCGCAAACGCCTTCGCGTAATCAACCGCGACGCCGACGCCGTATTGGTAAGCATGACCTAGATTGGCGCACCCTAACATATCGCCAAGATCGCACGCTTTTTCGTGAAACGCAAACGCTTTTGCGCGATCAACCGCCGCGCCCTCGCCTTTTTCGTACGCGTAGCCCGCATTTACGCACCCTAGCGCCTCGCCGCCGTCGCACGCTTTTTCGTAGAGCGCTAACGCTTTAATTTTGTCCTGTTTCACGCCTTTGGCTTCGTCGTAAGCGTAGCCCAGATCGTAACAAGCCGAAGCGTGATTTGCCTCGCACGCCTTTTGGTAATATTGAACGGCTTTGGCGTAATCGCCCGCTTCTTCCGCGTCCAGTCCTATTTCGTAATCGATTTCCGCCCGCAACGAAGTCTGTTTCTTGTCTTGAGCGCCCGTTTTTGACGCTAACGGAGCGTTTGGAACGTTTCCGCCCGCGTCCAACGGCGAAAACGCGCCGATCGCGACGAGTAAAGCGCTCGCAAATACTATAAACGTCTTAGCTTGCGACGATTTCATCTTGTTAGCCGCGCCAAACCGACAGAGCCCAAATCACTTGACTAGCTGATAGGCTTCTTTGCACGCGTCGTTGTCGCCTAGTTCGCACGCTTTGTCGTAGTATTTGATCGCCTTTTTCGCGTCTTGTTTTACGCCTCTGCCGTCTCTGTAAAGCTCGGCTAAGTTATAGCAACCCAAAGATTCGTCGCCGTCGCATGATTTTTTGTACAGCTTCCGCGCTCTGTCCAAATCCTTTTCGACCCCTTCGCCAATTTCGTACGAATAGCCAAGATTGTTGCAACCAAGCGGTTCGTCTTCGTCGCACGCTTTTTTGTATAGCTTGTTTGCTTTGACGTGATCGACCTTCACGCCGTTGCCTTCGTCGTAGGCGTAGCCCAAATTGGTGCAACCAAGCGGGTCGCCAAGATCGCACGCTTTTTTGTAGAGCGCGACGGCTTTTTTGTAATTTTGATTTACGCCCTCGCCCTCGTCATACGCGTAGCCTAGACTGTTGCATGCTTCGGCGTGATCGGCGTCGCACGCCTTTTCGTAATACTTGGCGGTTTTGGCGTAATCGCCTTCTTCGTCGGCTTCAAGCCCCAAGTCGTAATCGCTTTGCGCGCTGGCAAACGCCGTAACCGCGAAAACCGCCGCGATCGCCGCGACTTTAACTAACGTACCCATTTGAACCCCCGTTGATTTGTTGAATTTTGGATTTGAATTGTATCACACGAATGCGTCTATTTTCGCCTAAACCGCAAGCTATCGCCTCAACTTATCCGCTTCGTCGCAGGATTCGTCGTCGCCAAGCTCGCACGCTTTGACGTAGTATTTGATCGCTTTTTCGACGTCTTTTTTTACGCCTATGGCGCCTCGATAAAGTTTCGCGAGATTATAGCAACCAATCTTTTCGTCGCCCTCGCACGATCTGGCGTAAAGCTCCCGCGCTTTTTTCAGATCTTGCTTGATTCCTTCGCCAATTTCGTACGAATAGCCAAGATTATTACAACCAAGCGGATCGCTAAGATCGCATCCTTTTTTATAAAGCTCGTTTGCCTTTGCATGATCGACCGCTACGCCAATGCCCTCGTAATAAGCGAAGCCAAGTTCGGTGCATGCCTCCGCGTGATCGGCGTCGCACGCTTTTTTGTAGTATCTGGCGGTCTCGACGTAATCGCCCGCTTCTATAGCCTCTTGCCCTCTTTTGTAATCGTCGTTTGCGTCGCCAAACGCCGCAACCGCGAAAACCGCCGCGATCGCCGCGACTTCAACTAACTTTTGCATTTATAACCCCGTTTTGTTCAGATTTGAGCGCGAAATTATATCGCGCTATCGCTCTTGGCACATATCCTCATATCCTAGTTCGCACAACTTATTGAAATACCTAGCGGGATCGCGCGCGCTTTTATCTTTTAAGTCGTCGGAATAAAGCGAAATAAGATCGTAACAAGCGCCAAGATCGTTCAGATTGCACGCCTTGGCGTGTAGATCGTAGGCTTTTAACAGATCGCGCTTTACGCCGTCGCCCGTTTGATATGCGTTTGCGAGATTAGCGCACGATACTCTTTCGCCGTCCGCGCACGCTTTTTCGTAGAGTTTATACGCTTTGGCGTAATCTTGTTTTACGCCCATGCCCATGTAATACGCTCTGCCCAAATTCGCGCAAGCGCTTATCTCGCCGCCGTCGCAAGCGCGCCCGAATAATTCCGCCGCTTTGCTGTACGTTTTGCGATCTTTATCCTCGAAATACTTATATCCCAAAGCGTTGCAGGCTTTTAGATAATTTGCGTCGCACGATCTGGAATAAAGCTCTATCGCGGTTCTATCGTCTCCGCGATCGTCGGCCTCGAAACCTCGCTCGTAATCTTTTGGCGCTTGCTCGTTTAATTTGGCGATCTCTTCGCAAGCTCTTTTTTCGCCTAGTTTGCACCCTTTTTCGTAAAACTCTTTCGCTACTTTTTGCAGTTCCCATAAGCCAATGCCTTTGTAATAAGCGCGTCCCAATTCGTAACACGCTTCGGCGCTCTTATCAACGTCGCACGCTTTTTTGTACAGCGTGTAACCTTTGGCGTAATTTTCGTCTTCAAGGGCTTGTTTTCCTTTTTGGTAATCGCTTTGTTCCTCAAGACTTGGCTTGATCGCGACGCACCCGCAAAACAAAACGGCGCATAACGCGATCGCTTCGATTTTAACTAACGCTTTCACCAAATTCCCCCTTCGTCAAATTTGAACGCGAAAATATATAGCGCGTCTATTTTTCTATGCCGCGATCGATCGCAAACTGTCATTTCAGCTCTTCGGCTTTGTCGCATGCGTCTCCATCGCCAAGCTCGCATGATTTTTCGTAGTATTCAAGCGCTTTTTTCGCGTCTTTTTTTACGCCTTTGCCGTCTTGATAAAGTTCCGCGAGATTATAACAACCAAGCGGCTCGTCGCCGTCGCACCCTTTTTCGTAAAGCTCCGCCGCTTTTTCGTAATCGACTTTCACGCCGTTGCCCTCGTGATAAGCGTAGCCAAGACTTGAGCAACCAAGCGGCTCGTCGCCGTCGCATGCTTTTTTGAAAAACGCCGTCGCTTTTTTGTGATTTAGCCTTACGCCTTTGCCTTCGGAATATAAATAACCAAGATTGTTGCAACCTAGCATATCGTCTCCGTCGCACGCTTTTTCGTAAAACTTGGCGGCTTTTTTGTAGTCTTGTTCCACGCCTTCGCCCATGTCGTACGCGTAACCAAGATTCGTACAACCCGACGACTCGTCGGCGTCGCATGCTTTTTCGTAAAGCTGGACGGCTTTTTCGTAGTCTTGCTCCACGCCTTGGCCGCTTGCGTACAAATACCCCAAATTGGCGCAACCTAGCATATCGCCAAGATCGCACGCTTTTTTGTAAAGCGCGGCCGCCTTAACCTTGTCTTGCTCTACGCCTTCGCCGCTATCGTAGCCGTAGCCAAGATTGTTGCACGCTTCGGCGTGATCGGCGTCGCACGCCTTTTCGTAGTATTCGGCGGCTTTGGCGTAATCGCCTTCGTCGTCCGCGTCTTTTCCGCTTTCGTAATCGCGCTTAGCATCTTCTGAAACTTTTCGTTGCGCGGCGATCGCTTCGGGTTCTGTTTGCGTTTGCGCGTCCGTCGTTTGCGTCGGTTTGTCGTTTTGCGCGATCGGCGTTTGCGCGACTTGCTCTTCCGAATCCCGTAGCGCGTATGCGCCAACCAGACAGCCAATCGCCGCCACTGCGACGATCGCTACGATTTTGATCGAATTTGCCATTAAACGTCCTTAACTTTAATTTTGCCGCAATTGTATCAAACGCGCCCTGCTTGTTTGCCCAGCGTTTGCGCGTCAGATCAAAGCCGATCTCAAATTATTTTTCCTACTTTTGCGCTTTTGAGCAGTATTTGATCGCTTCGGGATAGCTATCGGCTTTTTGCGCTTTTTCATAATCGCTATTAGCGTCAGCAAATGCCGCGCTCGCGCAAATGGCGGCGATCTCCGCGACTTTAACTAACGTACTCGTTTTATTTCAGCTCCTCCGCTTTATCACGCGCCTCAAGGTCGCCTAGTTCGGAGGCTTTTTCATAGTATTCAATCGCTTTTTTTATATCTTTTTTCGCGCCTCTTCCGTTTTTGTACATTTCGGCAACGTTATAGCAACCGATCGATTCGCCGCCGTCGCAAGCTTTTTTGTACAGCTCCAACGCCATTTCATAATCTTGTTTTACGCCCTCTCCTTGCTCGTACCAATATCCCAGATTATTGCAACTCAACGGCTCTCCCAGATCGCAACCTTTTTTGTATAGTTCGGTCGCCTTCGCAATATCTTTTTCTACGCCCTCGCCATTTTCATAAGCGTAGCCAAGATTGAGGCAGCCGTCAGCTTCGTTCGCGTCGCACGCTTTTTTGAAAAGCTCGTTTGCTTTCTCATTGCTTCGCTCTACCCCATCGCCGTTATGATATGCTCGTCCAAGCTCGTAACAAGCCCTTGCATGACCAGCGTCGCACGCCTTTTTGTAATACTCGGCGGCCTTTTTTGGATAGCCCGCTTCGTACGCTTTTTCCGCCTGAGCAAATTCCCATTCAGCCATATTCGGCTTACCCGCTTGCGTCGCTGTCGCGCAAACGGCAATAGCCGCCGCGGCCGCCGAAATTTTCACCGAAGTTTTCATGTGTTCTCTCCCGTTTTGAATTTGCGTAATCCATAGGCTTCGCCGCAACCCTTAGTCGTCGTCCGATTCGCGCGCTTTATCGTAAAATTCAAGCGTTTTTGCCTTATTTCTTAAGCGAATCTCTCAGCTTTTGTTTTAGCGATTCTTCGAGTTTCTTTTGCTCCTCTTTCGCCTTTTGCTCTAACGCTTTTTGCAGCTCTTTTTTCAGCCCTTCTTCGGATAGATTTTTACCCGTTCGCTCTTCAAGAGCGCTTATTAGATTGGCTTCGCCTTTGATTACCTTTTCTATTGCGGCTATGTCGGCTTCGCTCGCGCCTAATTTAGCAAGCTCTTGTCTGCCGATCGCCTCAATTCGCGCCTTTAGCTCCGCTTCGTAAATTTTTAACCGTTTTTCCAAAGCGGCTTTGAAGCGTTTTTTTAGCTGCTCGTCGAGATCGCTTGAAAGCGCGCTATCGGGTTTAAGCGGTTCGCCCCATAACCTAAGCGAAACGCTAAATTTATTCATTCCGCTCAACGTGTCGGAGAGCAGTTTTTCAAGCTCGGTTTTGGGCTTTTCAACGCCTAGCGCCGTTTCTCTAAAAAGCGCTTCTAGTTTGGATTCCAATCTGCCGCTTTTGATTGAACCCGCGAAACTCCAATCCATTTTTGCGCTTTTCATAAAAAATTTGCCTTTGTTGAAACCGCGCTGATACGCTCCAATCCATTTAACCGCGAAGCGATCGTCGTCGTTTTTATAGCGATCGCGAATCCAGCTAATTGAAAGCGAATCAAAATCTTTAACTCGCTCGCTTTTTAACGTCGCTTCCATTGGCGCTTGCGTAACTTTTTGATTATCCGTCGCTCCCGTTAGCGAAGCTAGATATAAATTACCCTCTTTCGTGGTCAGATCAAAAGCCGCTTTCTTAATCAAATAATCGGGTTTTGGATCGCGCTCGTAAAACGCTACGATACGGCTTTTGCCGCGTTCGGGTTTTGGAAGAGGTTCGCCTTTGATCTGCGCTCTTGTTTCTAACGCCTCTTTAATATATGGACGCGCAAATTCGTACCACTCTTTTGCCTCGTCGACATAATCGCTAATTTCCGTCCCCAAAAGCGTTTCGGCAAGATTAAATGATCCTTCCATATCGAAGCTGTATTTTTTGCGAAGCGCGTCGTAATCCTCTTTTGGCAACGCCGCGAGTCGTTTAATTAGGCTTTTTGCCTCGTCGCGTTCGGCTTCAAAACGCTTAATCAGATTTGCGTACTCCTCTTTGCGTTCTTTTAACGCTTTTTGTAGCGCTTTTGCGGCGTTTAATACCTCCGCAAAATCCTTTTCGTTTTTGATCTTTTTTGCTTTGGCGATAAGATCGTTATACTGCTTTTCCAGATCGGCAAAAGCCTTTTTGTCAAATTTGGTTTTGGATACTTCCTGCCAATAAGTTTTAATCTCTTTTAGGCGCGCTTCGATCTGTTTGCTTTCGGTTAGCGTCAAAAGTTTTTCGTTTTTAAGAATGGTCGCGGGATCGGGCAGTTCTTTCGCTAGTTCCTCGCCAAAATCTTTGGCTTTGTTCGCGGCGACCGATTCTTTTTCGCTTCCCGTTTGCTCTTGCGGCGCTTTGGGTTTTGATAGATCTTTTGACGGGCTTTTGCGATCGGAGCTTAAAACTACGCCTTGAGCCGAAAGCTCGTCGATTAAAATCTTTTTGTGAAAAATCCGCGCAATATCAAGATTAAACGCGATGCGCTCGATCGCGACGGCGTTTTTCATACTATCTTTGCGATCGGGAATCTGAACGCCTTTAATCTCTATTGCAAGCGGACTGAACGAAGTTTGCAATTTGTCGATCGTTGCCTGCTTGCCGATTGGCTCGCTTAACGCCGATTCGAGATAATTTTTCAAAATCGTATCGAGATAAAACGCGCAAAAAATCGCCGCGCCGCCAAACAAAACGACGAAAACAATTAGCCCCGACCAGCGAATCAAGCTCGGTTTTTTTGCTTTCGGCTCGCTAAGCATAGCGCGAAGCAACGGGATTTTTGAAAGAACAAAACGATAGTTTTTCGTTACCGCCTGAAACGCAAAAAACGCGGGAACGGCTACGATCAGCGAGGCGGCAAACGAACCGATAATCATCGTATGGTTGAAATTGGTCAAACTTAGCCACGGGTTGTTGTACATATCCGTCCAAAAACCTTCCAAACTAGGCAGCGTCAAAATGTAGTAGCCAAGCGACTCGATTTGCGTATCGGCGACGTATCCGATCGCGGTGAAAACGCCGCAACCCACGATAAAAATACCGATATGCGCGTTGAGAAAAAGCGCCAATAGGCAGATGACGATCAAATGCGGCGCGAAAATCGGCGAAAGCCCGACAAATATGCTTAGCGTCAGCGCCAAAGAGAGTTGCCAAGAGCGATCGGCGGAGTTCATCGCCCGCATAAACTTTATAAATACGTCGTACACGGTTTGCTTTCTTTTGATTTAATTTTGTTGACATTGTAACAAAACCGCCATCCGCGCCCGCTTTCGCTGGCGCTACGCAATGCGCGCGCGATCGCGCAATTCAACCCAATCGCGCCCTTGCGCCATTCCGCGCGAAGTCGCAGAATCTATTCCTCCCGCCATCCAGCGAAAGTTGCTATCCAAACAGCGCTCAAAACGCCTTAGACCATTGAATGCGCCTCTCGTCATTCCCTAAAAAGCGCGAATCCATTCAAAGCTTCAGACTACCTTAAGTAAAACCTTACTATTATCAAACGTTTTAATTCCATATCACAAGGAGGATCGCAAGATGCAATCGCTTACTTTGTCCGCGCAATCGGACGGCATAGGTTTCGCTCCAACAAAACGACCAAATCAAGGCTTCACAAACACAATGAAGAGTTTGAACGAAACGACGGCTGAAACGCTCAAATCGGCTTCGTTTAAGAAAGAAATTCCTCTCTCCCTCTTTGGTTGTCTGTCCAAATTAGCCAAACTCTTAACAATCGCTTTCATTTCGCTTTTCTTAATTGGTTGCGGCAATAAAAACAACGGCTCAAATTGCGACGATTTAAGCAAAGCTATTGATAGCTCCGACAATACGCCGATTTATCGCGTTTCGTTTTACGACGCTAACTTTGATCTCAACGGATCGATAAGCGTTAAAGCCGACAAACCTAAACTAAATCCAACGCAAGCAAAAACTTGTCTTGGTATAAATAACGCTTTGTATAGCGCTTCAAGCGCGATCGACGTTTCGTCCAAAACCTCTTACGACATAACGGGCGACGCTAATTTTTACGCTATCGCAAACGTTAAAGAGATAACCAATCAAACCGAATTAGTCGCTATCGACGCCAATGCTACTTCGTTAAGCGGCGCTTATATCCTTTTGAGCGATATAGCGCTTAAAGAAAATGGCGCGGGTTTTGAAGGCGCTTTGGGCTGGAAACCAATAGGCGATCGCTCGACAAAAGACGCTAATTCTAGCTTTACGGGCGTTTTTAACGGCAACGGACATAAAATAACCGGCTTGTGGATCAATCGGCCCGCAATCGACTATATTGGTCTTTTTGGATATATTGAGAACGCCAAAATTATAAACTTAGGCGTTGAAATAGCAAAGGGCAAAAGCGTGAAAGGACGAAACTATATCGGCGGTATCGCGGGAGGTATTGATGATAACAGCTCGATAATTAATAGCTACGCAACGGGAAACGTTAGCGGAACAAGCGAAGTCGGCGGTATCGCAGGAATCGTTTTTGTCGGCTCGATAACCAATAGCTACGCGACGGGAAACGTTAGCGGAACAAGTTTCTATGCTGGCGGCATTGCTGGAACCGTTTTTAACGATTCGGAAATAACCAATAGCTACGCGACGGGAGACGTTAGCGGAGATATGGACGTTGGCGGTATTGTCGGATTTGTTAGCGACGGCTCGATAACCAATAGCTACGTAACGGGAAACGTTAGCGGAGATATGGGTGTTGGCGGTATTGTTGGAAGCGTTGGTGGCGGTTCAATAACTAATAGTTACGCGACAGGCGACGTTAGCGGAGATATGGGTGTTGGCGGTATTGTTGGAGGCGTTAGTAACGGCTCAATTCAAAACAACGCCGCAATCAATCCGTCGGTTAGCGGAAGATATGATGTAAATCGCATAGTAGGCAGAGTTATCGAGGCGGCTACAATTTCAGACAATCTAGCGTTAAACGCCATGAAAATAAACGCGGAAGGCGACAACGCAAACGCCGGAACGCCTAAAACAAACGCCAAATTAAAAACGCAATCGATTTACGAAAATTTAGGTTGGTCTTTTGGAAACGACGACGAAAACCCTTGGAAGATTGACAAAGGCAAAAGCTATCCGTATCTTTACTGGGAACGTCGCTAATTCCTAATGAACAAAGCGCAAAAAGAGCATCTTTCTTTGAATCTCTCTTTTTGCGTCAAAAGATTAAGTCTTACGACATACGCGAAAGTTATCGCGCCGTCATACCCGCGACAATTCATTGCGAAGGCAAAGGACGCGTCCGTGCCTTGCGTCATACGCGCGAAGGCGAGTATCCAAAAAAAACATTCAATTGCGATCGGTTTTGCCATTTCGCGCTATAAACATTCTATGTCTCGCTCTCGATCTTGCAGTTTCTCAACCGATCGCCAATTTTCGTCATTCTGCGCGTAAGTCGCCCAATCGCGAATCACCTTCTGTCATATCCGCGAAGGCGGGAATCCAAACATCGCGAAGCAATGACAAGGGCTTACGAATGGCGCTCGATCCGCAAATATCTTGATATTAGATACCAGCTTGCGCGAGAATGACGGGAGGGGAGAGAATGATAAAGGGAGACGAGCGATTAAGGTATATCGTCTAGATCGACAAACGCGGATGGATCGCGACGATATTCTTCAAGAGTCTTTAGCCCAAGCTCTCTTTCCTCATCGGTTAGATCGTCGTCAATGTCCGCCAGAACGTCAAGTAGCGGCTTCAAAGCGTAAAGCCCGCGATCGGGTATGGCTTCTATTCGTTGGATAATTTCTTGTCTGATTGTCGCGCTTGTCATGTTTAGTCCTTATACGCTTCGCCGCGAGGCGCAATTTTGTAAACGATTATACTCGTATTTTCGATGACATATAACGCTCTATAGCCGCCAATCCTTAGCCTGTAGATTTCGCTGTTTGCAAGTTTCTTAATGTCGCCCTGCGGCGGATTGAGCGCAAGACCTTCTAGACCTTTGCGAATTCTGCCTTTGAACGGTTCGTTAATGCCCTTAAAATATTTAGCGGCTGACTTCGTGAGTTTAACTCGCATTGCGAAATTATAGCGAAACGCTATACAAAAAAAAGAGTAGCGGCGCGGCAAAAAAGGTCGTTAAAAATGCGGATTCTGCGACTTCGCGCAGAATGACGGAAGCGATAAAGAGACGGAAATCCGTCGTTTTTGGCGCGATTGTACTCAAGAAATGGATACACGCGACTTATCGCGGCAATGACGAGAAGGGAGATTATGCGGCTACGGGCGGAATGACAAAGGGGGTGGCGGTTAAAACGAGGTTGTCGTTTTAACCGCATGAATTACCGCTTAACCGCGTGAATTACTAGTCATGCCAATAAAGATACGGAAATCCGTCGTATTTACCGCTTAACCGATTGATCGCGGAACCGCGATTGTACTAAACGCTAGATACCCGCGACGAATCGCGGGTATGACGACCAGATTCTGCGGCTTCCTACGCGATTCTGCGACTTCGCGCAGAATGACGGAGAAAGACGCGCAGAATGACGAGAAATGAGTGCCCGCGACGAATCGCGGGTATGGCGCGCGAGCGCGTGAATTAGCGTTTTTCCCAATAAAGATACGGAAATCCGTTGTTTATACCGGTGGTTATCTTCCAAGGGCTGTCGGCATTGTCGTAGTCGGCAAAGTCCAAAGCAAAGTCCCAAGCTAACCCAGTGGGAGTAACGCCGCTAAGAGCGTTCTCGTAAGTCGATCGCGTCTTAAAATCCGTTTCCGTTTTCGCAACTCCCGAATCGCCGCCATTCGTAGTTCCAACCAAGGTCGTCCCTTGTAAATGGAAATTGTCGGAAACGTTAGCGCTTCCGTTGCCCGTTACGTAATTTAGACCGTTGCCGCCACCATCACCTTGAAGCCCTTGGTTGATTGCGGCGTTATACTTGATCTGCCCAGCGCTTATGATTCCGGCAATACCGCCGACATTGCTTCCGCCTTTAACGTTTCCAATCGCGTAGCTGTTGGTTATCGACGAGGAGCTTTCATAAAGACCGCCCGCGATACCGCCAATGTTGCTAGATGTAGCGTCGCCGAAAACGTTTCCGGTTGCGTAGCTGTTGTTTATATCGCCGCCTAGTCGTCCCGCGAGACCGCCGACTTGATATGTACCGCCAACGCTTCCGGTCGCGTAACTATTGATTATCGTGCCGTTAGCGTCTCCCGCTAGACCGCCGATTTCGCTGTCTCCGCTAACGCCGATAGCGTTAGTAGAATCCGCAGGTTTTTCGTAGTAACTATTGGCAATCGAGCTGGTTGCGTCAACAGCGCCCGCAACGCCGCCGACTTTGTCGTCGCCGCGAATATAGCCTCTTGTGCTACTACCGTTTATATCCGAGCTCTCAGAAACTTCTCCCGCGATGCCGCCGATATAATCCGTTCCGTTAACGTCGCCAGCCGTTCGGCGAGCGCCGTCTATTAACGAGTGATTGCGAGCTTTTCCCGCGATGCCGCCGATATAATCCGTTCCGTTAACGTCGCCAGCCGATTGACTGTTGGTTATAAGTCCGTAGCTTATATCTCCCACAATACCGCCGACTTGATTGTCGCCGGTAACTTTTCCCGTCGCGTAGCTACCGGTTATGTCGCCATTTTCTATTTGCCCTGCAATGCCGCCTATAAAATTGTTGCTTCCGCTAACGTCTGTCGTTGCGTGGCTACCGCTTATAGAACTTTGAGAATATCCAACGATACCGCCGATTTGGTATTGCCCGCTAACGACGCTTGACGAGTTGCTCTCGATTATGTCCGAGTTGCCAGAAGCTCCGCCCACAACGCCGCCGATATAGTTTTGCCCGCTAACTCTGCCTTTTGCGTAGCTGTCTTTCACTATCGACTGCGCGTATGTGTTAATAAGGTTGCCAGCAATGCCTCCAACATAGTATCTTCCGTCAATGTTTCCGGTTGCGTAGCTTTCGAGTATGGAGCCGCTTTCAAGCGTGCCAGCGATAGCGCCAACAGAGTCGTATGTTCCTCTCACGTCGCCTTTGACGTAGCTGTTTTTTATCGTGCCTTCAATATATCCCGCGATAGCGCCAACATATTGATGTCCGACCACCTCTTTGCCGCTTGCCACTTCAACGCCCACGTTTTTAATTAGAGCGCCGTTAACATTTACGTCTTTAGTAACGACCTTGCCAAAAAGACCGACGTAATTATCGTGGGATGCGTCGCCGCTAGGTCGATTGATCCACAAGCCGGTTATTTTATGACCGTTACCGTTAAAGACGCCGGTGAAAGGAACGGCATTTGTCCCAATCGGCTCCCAGCCTTCGTTAGCGTCAAAGCCAAGGTTTGCGATGTCGCTTGGTTTTAACTGTATGTCTTTTATCAAGATATGTCTGCCGTTCGGAAGGAATTGGATGGCGTGTAACCCCTCTTGATCGTCTATCTCTTTAACGTCTGGAGCGACGTATAAATTGATGTCGCCCGTTACAGTCAAGCTGGTTCCGAGCTCTATCGACTCCGACTGTCTAAACAACGTCGTTACGGTTAGATTCGATTTTACTTCCGATAAATCAAGCGTATTATTGCTTTTATTAACGTCTATCACCGCGATACGATCCAAATAACCGTCGTAGATTGAAACGTGGTGGAAATTCGAGCTACCGCCGCCTCCGCCGCCGCTCGAACCGCCGCCTCCGCCTCCGCTTGAGCCGCAACCTACCAAAAAGAGCGAAGCGATCGCGATCGTCGCAAGTTTGGTTAATTTTGAGCAGAAAGCAGAGAGAGAGAGAGTCGATTCTCTCTTAAGTGAAGCTGAAGTTTCAACTCTGGTTTGAAACAAACGTTTTAGAACGTTTGAGAAGCCGTTGCCCGAATTAACGGGAGAAGTAAGCGATTGCATGCGCAATCCTCCTTGTGGTGATGTAATTGAAACGAGCAATACTAACCGAGCTTAACTTAAAAAGGCATCCGCAAAGCGACTTTCTTGACAATTACGCTTGCGTTGGGCGCAATGGTTTGGCTTTGTCGCTTCGCGCAGAATGATGTGGGAATGGATTCTGCGACTTCGCGGGAATGACGGCGGGCGAGCGTTGCAACGCGGGAACGACAAAAAGTGGCGCGGATTTTGCGACTTCCTACGCGCCTTGCGCCGCTATCGCGGCGGGCGCTACGTCGCGGGAATGACGGGAGGCGGCGATTGAAAGCGAGGGCGGCGGTTGTATTTCCGTCGCTCGCAAAAATAAACGCCAAAAATAAGCAGACGACGCGCCGCGAAACAAACGCCGCTAAACCGCCTTGAACTCAAGGCGATCGCTCTGGCATTGATCGCCAAAAGTCCGCCAAAAAAGTAACGACGAACCGTCAATGCCGATCGTCATACCCGCGAAACGCCCGCTTACTCGCAAGCGTGAGGCGCGAAGGAAGGCGGGTATCCATTTCCAAAAAAAAACAATCGAAAGTTAATCTGTATTCGTAACGTTCTTTGATTTTCTTTTTTGGATTCGCGCCTTCGCGGGAATGATGGTAAGCGCGAGGGCAAGAATCCATTTTGGGCTAAAAAGTAAAAGATAAAACAGCGTTTGCTTTATGGCAAATCGCAAGATCGATCGCGGTTGATCGTTTCTTCGGATACCCGCCTTCGCGGGAGTGATAGGAGGCGGCGGCGCGAAGGCTTGCGTAAAGCGACGCGATCGCTTTAGGAATGGATAGCGTGTTTGCAAAAATGGCGAAAACGCGAGGGCTTTAATGGCGCTTTGCGAGTTTTTTTAGCGCTTTTTCTATATTTGCCAGACGATCGTTTAAGCGCGAAAACTCTTTTTTATAATCGTCGTCTTTATCCTGTTTGCCCTCTTCGCCAAGCGAATTAACGATAATGCCGATAAAAGCGTTCAAAACAATAAACGAAGTTATCAGCACATACGGCACAAAAACTAAATAGGCGTTTGGGAATTCCGCCAATACGGGACGCACCACGCTAGATAGCCAACTATCAAGCGTTAAAATCTGAAAAAGCGTTAATAACGAAGCCTGAAGCGAACCGAAAAACTCCGGAAATTTTTCGCCAAAAAGCGTGGTACAAAGCACGGCGAAAATGTAAAATATAATCAGTAGCAAGAT
>JAISMA010000029.1 GCA_031276985.1 Helicobacteraceae bacterium
GTAAAGATAGGCTCGCTGTTGTATATCACGCCCTCAAGCGCGGATTTATCCGTAACAAGCGTTTCTAACCGCTCCTTATCGACCCAGCAAACGCGGTGAAAATACCTAGCGTCCAGAAAGTCTTTGCGCCGCGCATACGGATCAAAAAAGCACTCTTCATAAGGTATATGAACCACGCGCAACGATTTTTCAAACCGCCCCAATTTATCTTTGCGCGGCGTAATGACCACTTCGGGCGCTAATACGCATTTACCCGCCAGCATTAAATCCAGATCGCCCTCGTCTTTGTGGTCGTAGAAATCGGTGCTATCGGGCAAAGAGCGCAAAATATCGGTTAGAATGTGTCCAATATCCCTATCCTCGTCGATCTGTCTGCCTACAACCTTAATCTCTTGCCTTGAGTTGATTTTAACGCCCTGTATTTTCGCGGCGATCTTGCGGTACTCGTTTTCCCAGCGCATCGGCTGTCCGCGTCGTTGCAACACGGCTAACACGTTATCGTTCAATTGTCTGCCGTAGTAATAGCGATAATGTTCCCGCGCCGCTTCCCTGCTTTCCTTTGTCGCTTCGATAGCCTCTTGCAAACTATCGTATAGCTCAATCGCAATCTCGCTCATCTTTTACCTTCCTCGCTCGCGCTTTTCGGTTCGCCAATCGCGCCCATTCCCCGAAGCGCGCTCCCTAACCCAGCCCAATCCATTGTCAAGCTCTCAATTTTAGCTTAACTTTAGCCGTTTGCCGCCGTGAAAAATAGGGGTCGGAATTACAAATTCACGCGAAAAACAATGATTGCAAACGCTTGAACAAGTTTGGTTTTGGTGAAAATAGAGGGATTTTTAGCGCAAAAAGAACGGCGAGCCGAACTTTTGCTCGACCCGCCGAATAGGGCATCCACCCAGAACACAAACGTATATTAACTAATACATCCTTATTGAATTACGGCATAGAATTTGCTAAAATAGCGGCAACTTAGGTAAGGAGTCGGCAGTGAGTAACGCTTACGAATGTTTTGAACTATCGCCCATTGCGATCGCAAACCGCTTTGTTACCAATGGAATAGATGGAAATCGCCCAGTTGATCTGCTTAAAGTGGTAAAGCTGGTTTATTTCGCCTACGGCGCGACGCTCGCTTATTTCAGAAAACGACTTTTTGACGAACCGATCGAGGCATGGAATTATGGACCCGTAGTTCCAAGCGTATATCACAGTTTCAAGCACTACGGTAAAGGGGTAATAACGGAAGTCGCGCAAGAGGTTATTATGGATAAAAAAACTTACAAGTTCAGTTTGAATACGCCGCATTTGCAAGACACAGACATCAATAAATTGTTGGCGAATGTTAGCGACGGACGAAAATGTAATATATTGGATGTTGTTTGGGAAACTTACGGCAAATATAGCGGCGCGGCACTCGTCGATTTGACGCACAAAGAAGGTTCGCCGTGGGGCAAAGTGTTTGAGTCTGATAAAGCCCATATTGAATTAAGAGACGAAGATATAGAAGAATATTTTGCAGGGCGAGGTTGGCGCAGTTGAGCAAGATTGAACTAGATCACGTTGAAAAAGACGCTCCTCCTCCTCCCGAAACAGGAGAGGCGCAAAAAAATAACTCCGATCTTGTAAAAAACACCATAATTGAGGCGCAGAGCGAAGGCGTTAAGCTATTCCTAGCCTTTTTCAAGAGTTGCTGGTTTAAGTGGTGGATTGTTTGTCTGACTTATGCGGCTCTTTTTCTGTTGATAGTTTTTGCGTGCGTTAGCTTGTGGGATATTATGTTCAGCGAAACGCCTAAGCCGTTGTTTATATCAATTTGGAGTAACGCTTTTGAGTTTATCAAAACAGTTTTCGCGATCATAGGCGTATTCACGGTGTTTGTTAGATCAATTCTTAAATTATGGGAGCAACAGAACAAATAGCCGTTCGGCGCAGTTTGCTTCAAACCATTGATTAAATCGCAAAATACCGCCAAAAATCAAACTCGCGCGAAACGGGTGCTTCGCGGCTTTCATTTGTCATTGTCGCGCCGCGCTTGATCGTATCTTGCGCGAAGTCGCCAAATCAAGACTAATCGGACGCGAATTATCGCCTAAATCGTCGTCCAAACCAAAAAGCGCGGCGATCGGCGGCGCGACATAAGGCGCGTAAGATTTTAGCGTTTTACCCTCTTTGACTTTCGCGGTGGTTTTAGGTATAGTTGCGTTTGAAGCCTTTGGCGGAGGAGTCGATCCGCCTTCCTCTTTTAGAGGAGCTTTCGCTCTGTCGCTAGTCCGCGAAAGCAGGCTTTCTCTCTTTTCATATTCGGTTAAAAGCCAAGTTTGCTTTTCTTTTGAACCGCCGCTTTTTACCAACGCGACGACCGCTTTATGCGTAGGGCTTTCAAGAACTATTCGATTCGCGCCTCGCTCTTTTACGTTCATCATATTAAGCAATCCCTGCAAATCGTCCAATACTTCGGGGTGAAATTCCACAATTTTAGAAAGTCCAAAGCCGTCGCTCTTGCCCGTTCCCGCTTTACCCCAAACCAGATCAATATCGCCCACGTCTTTATGATGAAGCGCGGCGGATACTTCGCCTTCTTTTCGCGCAATTAGCAAATCCTTCGCGGCGTTTGCGCGATCGCGTCTTACTTGAGCAAGCCGTTCCGCAAGTCCGCTCTCGCCTTTGCTAACGCGCTCCGTTAGCCCTTCCACTCTAATTTTCGCGTCCTCTAGTATCTTTTCGGGCAAAAATAAAGGGTTGCGTTTGATTTCGCTTGCTAACGCTTTGCGATTTCCGCCAAAGTAAAACCTGCCGCCGTTTGAATCCCAGAAGCCTACGACTCTTGGTTTTATGCCGTTAGCCGCAAGAATATCGTTAGCTTCTTTCGCGCTCTTTACCAGCGGTTTGGCGGGGCGATTTCGTATATACGCTTCTATGTCTTTTTTCGTCATTGAGCTAAGATCAACATCGTAAAAAGACGTTTCGTTATAAAACTTGCTAGTGTGATGCCACTCTGTTTCTCTTAACGTCGCGTGTTTGAGCGCGTCGAGATCAAGCGTTTTTAGATAATCAAGCGTTAGATCGGTATCGGGATTATTCTTTAGTTCCCGTTCGGCTTGCGTTAGTATTTCCTGCCTTGTCCATTTTGATAATGGCTTTTTGCCTTCGGCGTAAGCCGCTCTTGCGTTGTTGCTCATACTATAGCCGTCGTAACCGGCTTTATAAACGCTTGCGCCTTGCTCTTTCGCGTTGAACGCGGCGCGGTTAGCCGCGCTCTTAACGCCGTCGCCGTTTATCATTTGCGGCGCTGGTTTATTGAAACGATTGTTTAGCTTGCTTGCGATCGCAAATCCGCCAGCCGCTCCGGCTAATCCTTTCGCCGCGTTATATCTAAGGTTGCCGTTTTCGTCGCGCTCAAATCCCGCCGTCGATCCGATAGCCGCGCCGCTTGCTTGCGGCGACGCTAAAACATACGGCGTTCGCCC
>JAISMA010000058.1 GCA_031276985.1 Helicobacteraceae bacterium
GCGTCGATCGAATCGGCAAAATCGGCGCGAATCGTGCCTTTTGCCGCCTCTTTCGGATTGGTCGCGCCCATAAGATCGCGATTTTTCGCCACCGCGTTGTCGCCTTCCAATACCATAACGACGACGGGACCGCTTGTCATGAAACTTACCAGATCGTTAAAAAACGGGCGCTCTTTGTGCACGGCGTAAAAACTAACCGCTTCGCAACGGCTTAAATGGATCTTTTTTAGCGCCGCGATCCTTAGACCGTTTGATTCAAAACGATCGACGATCTTGCCGATTACGCCCTTTTTTACCGCGTCGGGCTTGATGATTGAGAGGGTGCGTTCCATTAAAAACTCCGCTTTTTGCTTCAGAAATAAGCGTGCGATTGTAGCAGAAAACGCTTATATGCGCCTTTGACGGCTCCCGCCAGAGGCGGGAGAGGCGACGCTTAAGCGCCGACGGCTTGACCTGCGGGCTTGCCTTTTTTGTTGCCTTCAGCCCAGACGATACAGCCGTCCGTGGGACAGGCGCTAGCGCAGGCGGGTTCGGGATTGTGCCCTTCGCACTCGACGCATTTGTCGGGATAGACGTAGTACGTCCCGCTCTTTTCGGGATTGTCGCTATCGTCGACGATTGCGCCGACGGGACACTCGTCGATACAGCCTCCGCACGCTATGCACAGATCGGTAATTTTAACAGCCATAAAAAGCCTTTTTGTGAAGTAGCGCCCGAAAGCGCCCGCCACAATCTAGCCGATCTAGTCTTAAATTTTTCTTAGGCGCGTTCGCTAAACGCCAAATTCTAGTCTAATTTCAGCCGCTCGATCGCAGCGCTCCCACGGCAAATCCTCGCGCCCGAAATGTCCGTAAGCGGCGTTTTGGCGGTAGCGCGGCTTAAGCAGATCCAGCGTTTTTGCGATCCCTTCCGTGCTTAGATCGAAGCGTTCGCGCACAAAACGCGCCAGCCGCTCTTCGTCGACGCACGCGTTGTGTCCAAGGCAGATATGCGCGCTCGACGGCTCGACGTCGCCAATGCCGTAAACCAGCTCCACTTTCGCGCGTTTCGCAATCCCGCTCGCTACGATATTTTTGGCGACGTATCGCGCCATGTAAGTCGCGGCGCGGTCGATTCGCATCGGATCTTTGCCGCTTAACGCGCCGCCGCCGTGCGCGACGGACGCGCCGTAGCAGTCCGAAACGCTTTTGCGCCCCGTTAATCCCGTATCGCACTGCGGACCGCCGATCACGAAAGCGCCCGCCGCGTTGATCGAAACCTGCGCGCCTTCCAGCAGATCGCGCGGGACAACCTCTTTGACCACCTCTTCCATAACCGCCTCGCGCACCGTTTCAACGCTTGCGGCGCGGGCGTGTTGCGCGGCAATCGTAAGCGCGCAAATCTTGACGGGAACGCCGTTTTCAAACGCGACGCTAACCTGCGCCTTGCCGTCGGGCAGCAAAAACGGCACGAGAGAGCTTTTTCGCGCCTCCGCTAGTTTTGCCGTGAGTTTATGCGCCAGCGCGAGATCAAACGGCAGCATTTGCGGCGTTTCGTCGCACGCAAAACCGATCGCGATCGCCTGATCGCTTGCGCCAAGCCTGCCGTTTCGCCGCGCGCCGATCGCGACGTCCGCCACGCGATCGTTCACCGCCGTGATCACGCCCGCGCTACGATAATCAAAGCCGTAACTGCCGTCCGTGTAGCCAATCTCGCGGATTGTGCGTTTGGCGATCTCCACGATCGGCGCGTAGGCTTCCGTGCTAATTTCGCCCGCCACAATGCAAAAGCCGTTTGAAATCAACGTTTCGCACGAGACGGAGGCGTTTTGATCCTGCTCGATCAGCGCGTCGACCACCGCGTCGCTAATGAGATCGGCGATCTTGTCCGATTGTCCTTCCGTAACCGATTCCGAAGCGCGTATAACCATTGTTTATCCTTTGAAAGCGTCGTATTATAGCGACGATCGCGCAAAAGCGCTTAAGCATGCGCCGCTCGATATTTGCGGCTTTTTTAATTGCAATCGCCGCGCCTCGTCGCCTACTACCATAATATAATCGCCCGATCGCTTTGCGACCATAGTTAACACAAGCGACGTTTGCGCGATCTTCAATAGCGCAAGTTATTATCCGCCATAATCCGCCTTTACGTTAATAAACGTTTGCCTTTCTCAATCGACAAAAGATCGACGGCGTTCTTAGCGGCGAAACGATCTTCGCGCGGGCTTAGGCGCCCCAAAGAAGTAAAGGAAAACAGATGAAAAAAACGATATTAGTCGCGCTCGTTACGAGCCTGTTCGCGTCCCTGTCTTTCGCCGCCGCTCCTTCGGCGGACAAGATTAAAAAGGCGTTCCCGATTCTCGCGGAGTACAACGTAAGCATAACCGATAGTCTCGAAGACGATTCGCTTTATATTTATAAGTCTCTCGTCCGGACGCAACAAGGCGTTCGCCCTACGCAGTTTTACGTTACCAAAGACCTTAAACGCATTATCTTTGGCGATGCGTTTAGCAAAGACGGCGAGAAAATAAAAATAGCCGCCGATCTTACAAAGATCGAAAAAGACGCGGCATGGAAGTGGGGAACGGGCAAGGATAAGTATTATGTATTCACCGATCCCGAATGCCCTTACTCCCAGCGTATGCAAAAGCGGTTTTCCGATCCAAAATCAGGCGCTTACTACTTTTTCTTATATCCGCTTAGTTTCCACGCTAACGCCAAGGATATGAGCGCGTATATCCTAGAACAAGAATCTAAGAAAAAGGGCGCGGGGCATGAGGCGGCGCTGTTGATAGCCGAAAGCGGCGATTACAAAACCGCTCTATCCAAAATCGATCCTAAAAAGCGCGCCGAGTACGCCGCGAAGATCGAAGCGAATATCAAACTAGGCGATTCTTTGGGAGTGTCGGGAACGCCGTCCGTATTCAACGCTAAGGGCGAATCGGTTGATTGGACAAAGGTAATCAAATGAAATTAACGGCTTGGATTTTGCCGATCGCGCTAACGACTCTTTTATTCGCCGCTTCCCAAAAGGATACGGAGATAAAAGACCTCCGATCGTCGCGCAGGTTTGCGCTATAAGATGACCGATTGACATATTTCGGCAATCTAGTAAAAAGTCGAAAGGAGACAAAATGACAACCCGTCAATTGTACGCGCGTCAGAGCGGATTTGCGTCCGTCGAGCCGCTCAAGTCAACAAGCGCACCGAGAATTCAGAGGTTCGTGCTTCCGCAAAGGCTACGCAATAAACAAAAGCAGAAAGAATCGGACGCTATTGTTGAGTGAGTTCAAGATTTAATCGGGATAAAAGTAGCGTGGCATATGACAATATACGACCATGATGGCGATAAAGAAACAATCGCGATAAGATATTAAGGATCAAGAAAACGGTACTGTTAAAAAGAAATGGGATATTTTAAATAAGGTTTTAGGCGACAAAGAAAGCCTACTAAATAATAGTGCCTTTTTTGATCTTGTAGCGTTATGACAAGCACGCCTAAAAAGTTACTAATCGAAGCGAAACCCAAAAAGCCCGCCCGTTTCTCCTCTGTCGGTTAAAATAGGTTCAATCACATAATCGGCGCGAACAAAGCCTTCTTGTTCAGCCGCTTCTAGCCGATCCGAATTGAGCGTAACGATATACTGGAACCCAAACTCTCTTGCTAGACGAGAGCCCACATTCAAGCAAGACGCCATCTGGCGATTGTCCATCGAATCAAAAAGCAAACTGTCGTGAATAAGAATCTGCGGAGTTCGACCGAGACGTATTCCCATAACGGCGCACACCATATCAAGCAAAAATGTCTTAACCTCTGAAATGCCGGTAGAGGCGTCGCCGTCAATTTTAGGCTCGACTTTGAAGACTCCTTTATCGGTCGGTTCAACCCGCAGAAAACATTGTCGATCTTTATATACCTCGCTACCTAGTTGCGCAAATAACGCAAGGGCATCATTTAGCAGGTTCTTACGTTCGGACATTTCCGCGCGAAGAGCGACCTCCGCTTCCGCGGACTTAGCTTTTAGATGCAGTTGTAGATTCGCTAAGGATTGAACAGCTTCGAGTTTCTTTTCTAGGTCAGCGATTGTAACTCCTTGCCATGTTAGTTCCTGTTCGGCGCTAAGGAATGTTTCTAACGCCATCGATTCTTTTAATAATTCCATAATGCTCGCGCGAGAAGCATCCATTGCATCGCGATCTTTTTTAATTGTTATAAGACGATGATTGATGGTATGCAGTTCAGACTCAAGAAAAAATTTGCGATTTTTCACAAGCGACGCATGAAAGGCTTCCACCTCGTCAAAACGTTTTCGTACGACTTTCGGCAATGTAATACCCACCTCTTCATATAAAGCAGAAAGTCGTTGAGCAAAGTCGTTGGCAGAACTCGAGCTAACTTCCTCGTCTATAGCCAATTGAATATCCCTACGCCTTTGTTCTAAAGCTAACGCTTCGTCGTTTAAGTCGCGAATTCTGGCGGAAAGTTTATCGGCTTTCGCCTGATGCTCATTGTATTGAACATCCACGCGAAATCTGCGTAGATTTTCTTTGATCTGGTTATACTTATACCGCGCTTGAGCGAGTTGCGCGAGCAAATCCGGCTCTTTCAAATTAAGCGCAGATAATACGCCGCTTTTTGTTATTTTGTTTAACGCTTTGCGTTGCGCTTCCAGCTCGGCGACCTCATGCGCTTTAGAAAGGATTTCGGGAGACAGCCCAAGAAAATACCCAATTCGCGCTCCGCTTTCCCAGTCCGTCTCCACGCCGTGAGTTTTTGTAGCAACATCGAAAATATTTGTCCGCGCAAGCTGACTAATCAGTTGTGGCGCAGTGGGGCGACTAGCCTTTTCTGTTTCGGGCAATGCAAATAACGATTTCGCTATTCGCTGCCTCCAGTCTTTCACCGAAACTACTTCATTGCCAACTCTTATCTGCGTCGTGGAAGAAACTGAACGCTCTACCATTAACATTTCGCCCGAATCGGGAAATTGAAGAATGCAATAAAACGAGTGGCGCTTCAGTTTAGGCGCTTTTAGCTTGCCATCGAGATCGCCGCCTAACAAGTAGCGAAAAATACGAACGAAGCTAGACTTTCCAGCGCCGTTTCTGCTATCTTGTAAAGTAGAAACGTTAGTTCTGTCAGAGAGCAAAATGTTCATTCCTTCATGGAACCTCAAACGTTTGAAGCGTCGATCGTCCGAACCGAGATCACTCAAAAACACGGTGTTTCTCCAACTGCTCATTTTTATTCCGTGATACTGCGCCGATCGTAAAAAGCATAGATAACGCAAGCGCAAACCAGTCAAAAGTGATACGGGTTTCGTTGCCATCATTCCGATTTTGCTCGGCAAAACGCTCCCATAACCCAAACACCGTGGCAGGGGAGTTCAAAAGAGTAAGAATCTTTGCGCCTATTGTTAATAGCGCTCTTTCAGCGCTAATCCCCTTCGTTGGCAATAACATTGATTGCTCCTTTGCCGTCAGTTGGCGGCTCTTCGAAAATATCGCATGAATCAAAGAAATAAACGGTTACGGCGTAAGCGGCGTTTGCCCTCTTCGTGTCCATCCGAAAATTCTTTCCCGCTAGAGCGACGTAAATGTATTCCACGATTTCTCGCGGATCATCAGAAATCTTTCTCGCCTCCTCATAGATACTACGAAAGCGTAGAGCTTTGGCATCTCGAAGGCTAGGGTCAGATTGTTGGTTAAACCACTGATCGATGCGCGGCGACAAAAGACGCCCCTCTTTAAATTCCGCGCATGTAGTTTGCGAGATTTTGTTATAGTCTATTTTAGAGCTTGGCACAGGCTTTATCTGATCCGTCGCTTCGCTGGCTTTCCGTTCGCGCGTTTCTAAAACCTTAAGCAACTCAACAAGATCGGCAAGTTGCACGTTCTGCGAATGAGGAACTCCTGGAAGGATCTCGTTCAACTGCTCTAGCGTCAGCTTTGTCAGCGCTTTCTCCCACAAATCATCGGGCGCTATCCAGATCTCAATATTTAGCGGGCGTTCGCTGCCAAACCAGTGTTCCCGCCGTAAAGTCAATAATGCCTTTGTAGGTTCTGTTCCAAATTGTGCGTTGGTTACAAATCGCCATGTGGTAAACGTATCCCAGTTCTCTAGGGCGCGATTAAAGTCGGAGAGCAATTTCTTTTTGGTTTTGGAGCCTATGCCGGTTGTAGCGCGCGATCCATAACAAGCATAAAGAATGGAACCATTCTCGGCTATTCCGTCGCATCCGCTGTCTCCGCGCCGACCCATAGCCCGAGGATTGATAAAGTCAGAGTGAAGTCCTCTTAAAATGGAGGAGACATATGATTCAAATTCCTCTCCAGAAGAGCGGCAACGTTCTTTGTGCCGATCTCGGTACCACACTTTCCAACTGGAGTCAATCAATATGCGCCCCCCACAAAAACCAAGATCGCCTAGAGAAATGAAAGCCGTAATTCAATATCGACATTTTAACTATATGAGCTTAACTTAAACGGGATTAAAAGTGTAATTGCGGCGATAAGACTGAGGAATAAAAAACTTTCTCTTATGAGGAAGTCCCTCCTAAGAGGGACTATTTGTTATTTGCCGTTGCGCTCGCCGGGAGTACCGAAGTAGAAGTTTTCACCTACTTTTTCCACGGGGACGAAGTATGTTTTGGGCGTTTGGACGCC
>JAISMA010000073.1 GCA_031276985.1 Helicobacteraceae bacterium
CGTTTTAGCGCGCGATAAACTCAAAGGCGCGAAGTTTCGCGCTTCGGCTTCTAGGATTTAGGCGCGTTTCGCTTTCGCCTGCCGTTATAGGCTTTTTGGTTAGCGCGCGTCCCAATTGACGATCGCCGCCGCATTCGCAACGAAGCGCGTTTGGCGGACAAACGCAACGCGCCGCCCATTGCCTGAAGCGATCTTTGACTATGCGATCTTCTAGCGAATGAAAAGAGATAACCGCTACGATCGCGCCGCTTGGTTTGCGCTCTTCAAGGCGATCAAGCAGCTTTTTGAGTTGATCCAGCTCGCCGTTAACCTCGATTCTGATCGCCTGAAAAATCCGCGTGGCGGGGTGAATTTTGCCTCGCGCAAAACGCGCTCCTAGCGCTTCGGCTAACGTTTTGGCGGCGTAAAACGGGCGTTTTTTGACGATAAATCGCGCCATTTGCCTAGCGTACGGCTCTTCGCCGTATTCAAAAAACAGGCGGCTTAACTCCTCTTCGCCGTAGCCGTTCACAACGTCGGCGGCGCAAAAATCCGCGCTTTGATCCATTCGCATATCCAGCGAATTTGAGTTGAAGCCAAAGCCGCGATCGGCGTTATCAAGCTGCAAAGAGCTAACGCCGAGATCGGCTAAAACGCCCGCGATCGGCTCTTTGATTGTTTCGATTGCGCTTGCGAAATCGGCGCAAATCGTTGCGAAGCGATCGCCAAACTCCGCAAGCCGTTTTGTTGAATACTCAATCGCGGCGCGATCGCGATCTACGCCGATATATTTGATCTTTGGATAGCGCGAAAGCAAGGCGAAAGCGTGTCCGCCGTAACCAAGCGTGCAATCGACCAGAGCGCCTTTTTGCAAATCGCCAAAAAGCCCTAAAACTTCGTTAGTCAAAACGGGAATATGCGGACGCTTTTCGGATTCGCTCATCAAATTCCAATCATCGCTTTTACGATAGCCTGCATCGCGGTAAATATCGGACTGATCGCGCCCGTCGCCATTATGACGATCAAAATAATAAAGCCCCACGCGCCGAGACGATCCAGCGCTCTGCCCACGCCGTAAAATCCAAACGCCGCCGCCGAATGCGCGATTGCGTTTGCGCCGTCTAACGGCGGAATCGGCAGCAGATTGAAAACCGCCAAAACCACGTTCCACCTAATCAGATATATGAGCAACGAAGTTAAAAAATACTGCTCGACGCCAAACGCGCTTAACAGATGCAATAAGCCCGCCGCCAAACCCGCCGCCAAAAAGTTATATGCCACGCCCGCCAAAGAAACGACTATCATCGCTTTATGCCCGCCGCGTCCCAACACTCGATTAACGTTGATCGGCACGGGTTTTGCCCAGCCGAATAAAAATTTCGCGCCGCTTATCGTAAGCAAAAGCGGTAAAACGATCGTGCCGATCGGATCAATATGTTTGATTGGATTTACGCTGAACCTGCCCATATTTTTCGCCGTCGTATCGCCGTACATATACGCCGCCGCGCCGTGCATAATCTCGTGTCCGATTACGGCGATCAGTAGCGCGGCAATCGACGCCAAAGCGATGATTGGATCAAAATCGCTAAACATTTTGCTCATAGCAAATCTTCAAGTCCTTTAAGCGTTTTTCCAATGCGATCCCAGCGCACTTTATAACGCTCTTTGTCCCATTTGCGCCTGCATTCGTCGCTTTTGAATTCCGCATCGCCGCACACGGCTTTTAACGCTTCAAAATCGTTTTGAAACATGCTTTTTGAGATCATATCGTCGTAGCTTCTAGGCTCCCAGCTAAAATACGAAAACCACGGCGATCCCACGATTAGATCGTAAGGCACGCTACCCCAAAAACGGCTGTCGGCGCTATGATCGCGATTATCGCCCATCATAAAATAACGTCCTTTCGGCACGGTGATTGGACCGTATGCGTTCATTTCGCTACGAAGCGCTATGCCGCGCTCTCTTAATGCTTGATCGTATTGAACGCCTTTATGCTCTTGCCTATACGGATCTTTCACCCACAACTCGTTGCCGAATACCGCGATTTGATCGTCGGCGTAATTGGCGCGAATATACGCATCTCCCTCGCTTGGACGGATATATAGCGCGTCTTTACGTATCATAACCATATCGCCGCCTAGCGCCACGCAACGTTTGACGTAGTGTAGTTTCGGATTTTCGGGATAGCGAAAAACCACCACGTCGCCGCGTTTTGGTCCGTCGCCTTTGATTAGATGTCCGTCGCCGTCGAAATCGGGCAACACGGCGACTTCAAGCCAAGGGATATGCGGAGTCGGAACGCCGTAGATGAACTTTTTTACAATCAGATGATCGCCTTCAAGCAGCGTGCTTCTCATAGAGCCGCTTGGAATGGCGAACGCCTGCGCGAAAAAGAAGATCGCAAGCAATACGATCACGATCGTTCCCGTCCACGAATTACTAAATCGATACAGCTTGATTAACGCGGTTTTTACTTTGCTCATCGCTCTTTCTTGAATGGAATTGTTAAATTTTGCGCTTTTTGGCGGCTTTGATCGTATTTGCCAGCAACATAGCGATTGTCATCGGTCCCACGCCGCCCGGCACGGGAGTAATCCACGAGGTTTTCGGCGCGACTTTGTCAAAAGCGACGTCGCCGCGCGTTTTACCGTCGATTCTGCTAATGCCTATATCCACCACAATCGCGCCCTCTTTGACCATATCTTCGGAGATCAGATCCGCCTTGCCAACGCCGACAACAAGCAGATCGGCTCTTTTTGTGTGTTCGGCTAGATCGCGGGTGAAAATATGACAAATGTCCACCGTCGCGCCCGCGTTTAGCAGTAGCGCCGCCATAGGTCTGCCGACGATGTTGCTCGCGCCCACCACGCACGCGTTCAGCCCTTTGATCTCCACGCCGTTTGATTCCAGCAACCTCATAACGCCAAGCGGCGTACATGGCGCGAAGGTATCCAGTCCCGTAAAAAGCCTGCCGAAATTGTGCGGGTGAAAGCCGTCCACGTCTTTTTCGATCGCGATCTGTTCTAGCAACTCGCTCGCGTAGATATGCTTTGGCAGCGGAAGCTGTATGAGAATGCCGTCCAAAAAAGGATTGCCATTCATCATTTTGATCGTGTCGATAATGTCTTGGAGTTTGAGGTTTTCAGGCATTTTATGCACGACCGAATACACTCCAACCTCGTCGCACGCTTTTGCTTTCATCTGTACGTACAGCTCGCTTGCCGCGTCGCTACCCACCAAAATAACCGCCAAACCGGGTATGATTCCGCGCGTTTCTTTGAGGTTTTGGGTCTCTTTTCTTAAATCTTCTTTGATTTGCGCCGATAATTTCTTGCCGTCGAGTAATCGCATTGGTTAATTATAGCGCTCTTACAATAGCGCGGAAAATTTGCGGAGTTTATATGCGTTTTTTTGTTTTTTTGTTTGCCGTAGTCGTATTTGGCGACGAGTCGTTCATCACGATCAAAGAGTATGGCGAGGCGATCTATAAACGATACGAAAAGCTCTCCTGCGTCGATTGCCACGGGCAAAACGCGGAGGGCAAAACGTTGGCTTATTACGAAAGAAAGCGCAAATTGGAGGCGATCGTCGCGCCGAAAATCCGCAATCTAACCAGCGAGGAGCTAAAAAACGGGTTGCGTAAACACAGCTTTGGACCCTCGTATTATCTAAGCGACGCGGAAATCGAGGCTTTGGCGGCGTATCTTGCCAATCCGTAATTTGCGCTCTCGCAAAACAAAAGCGCGCGCTTGGCGATAAATATAAAACTCGTTTTCACGCAAACTTCACCGCGCGCGGCGAAAATGCGCCGCTTTGTTACAAAAATTTGCGCGAAGGAGTTTGCATGCGCTTAAAGAAATTTGCTACGCAGCTTACGATCGGCTTTGGTTTCGTCGTGTTTGTCAGCGGGCTTTTGATGTTTTTTGGCGTTAAAACCCGTCCGATACACGGCGTTCACGAATATATAGGGTTGTTGTTTACCGCGATTATCGCCCTGCATTTAATCGATCACAAGCGCGCCGCAATCGGCTACTTTAAGAAATGGCGGGATCTCGCGCTAATAGCCGCGTCGATCGCGCTCAGCGCGGCGTTTTTTGCCGTCGCTTCCGAAAAAGGCGGCGAAAACGCGATGAAAACAATCGCGGAAAAAACGCTCGACGCGCCGCTTGCCGTCTCTGCGCGGCTGTTTGATCTGTCCGCCGAAAGCGCGGTACAGAGGCTATCAAACGGCGGAATATCGGTTTTGAACGCGCAGGAATCCTTGCGATCGATCGCCGAGAAAAACAATCTGCGTCCCGATCTGATAATTGAAAAGTTGTCGCTATGACGCGCTTAAACGCGGTCGCTTTCGTTTTGCTTTTCGCCGCGAACGCTTTCGCGCTGGATCGCTCGCATTTAAGCGACGATATTCAAAGCGCGATCGCGCACAAAGAAGCGGCGATCGAGGCGGGACGCAAACGGCAGAAATACGACTTTATCGGCGAGATTCGCTTAAGCGGATCGATGACTGAAAGCAAAAACTCGGATACGGACGAATGGAGCAGAAGCGAACAAGCCGCCGCCAATTTTAGTCAGGACATTTTTCGATCGGGCGGCATTATAGCGTCAATCGACAGCGCGGAGCTTTGGGCGCAAACGGCGCGGCTTCAGTTGATTCAGGAGATTAACGGCTATCTGCAAAATCTTGCCGCGCTAATTTTGCAATCAAAGCAGGATCGCATTCGCCTTAGGCAAAACGAGCTTAATATCAAAAACGCCGAGATTGCGCTGCTTATCAAACAACGGCAGTACGAGGCGGGCGAAGCCGATATTACGCAGCTTAACGACGCGCTCCAAACCAAAAACAATCTGCAAAAAACGCGGCTTGAGTTGCAAAACCAGAGCCTTTCGCGCCTTGAAGATATCGCCAAACTAACGGCGCTAAATCCCGACGCGATCCCGCTTGCGCCGTTTGAGCAAATCGAGGCTCAAACGTATATCGATAACTCAATTTTGATCAAACTCGCCAAAATCCAGAGCCAAACGGCTAGGGTTCAACAGACAATCACGACGAGTTCCTATCTGCCAAGCGTAAGCGCGAGCGCGGGCGTAAGCCGATCGTATAGCGATAGCGGCGATCGCGATTCGTACAACTACGGGCTTTCGCTTTCAATGCCTTTAAGCGTTACCGAAGGTTGGGCGATCGAGGAGAAAAAACTTGAAACGCTCAGGGCGCAATCGCAGGAGCGAACGACAATCGAAGAGGTTAAACGCGCATACGCCCAAAGCAAAAGCGCGATTGAAGCCACGCGAAAAAGCATAGAGGTGTCAAAAGAGAACATCGCGCTGTACGATTCGCTCATCAACGTAACGCGCGCGCAGGCGCAAAGCGGCTCCGTTAGCAAATTTGATCTACAGACGCTTGAGAATTCGCGCGAAAGCGATCGGCTTGAAATCGAATCGAACCAAATATCGATTCAAATCGAGTTGGCAAAACTACACTACGCAATCGACAAGGAGACAAAATGAGTCGAACGATACAACTCGATTCCATTCGCGCCCAAAAAGGCGGAAAACGATTTGTCGTTCTCGCGCTTTTGGCGTTGATCGCGATCGCGGCGGTCGCCGTCTGGTTTGCTTTTTTTAAAAGCGCGGACGCGCAGCCGCAATACGTTACCGCGCCGATTGAAAGGCGGGATTTAAGAGTAACCGTTCAGGCTACGGGCAATCTGGAGCCGCTTCGCACCGTAACGGTGGGCATAGAAGTTTCGGGGACGCTTAGAGAGGTGCTAGTCGACTTCAACGATCCCGTCAAAGCGGGACAGGCGCTGGCGCGGCTGGATACGACCAAGCTGGAAAGCTCGTTAAACAGCTCGCGCGCGCAACTTAAAGTGGCGCGGGCGAATCTGCTATCCAACGAGGCGGCGGCAAACGAGGCGAAACTGCAACTAAACAGATTGCGACAGGTGTTTGCAAGCACGGACGGCGCGTATCCCTCGCAAAAGGAAATGGACGCGGCTAAAGCCGCTTTCGATCGCGCCAACGCCTCGTTAAGCGCGTCCAAAGCGCAACTGGAACAAGCCGAAGCGGAGGTTTTGACGGGCGAGGAAAATTTGAGAAAAGCGGTCGCCGTTTCGCCGATCGACGGCATAGTGCTAACCCGCAACGTCGACGTCGGTCAAACCGTCGCCGCCTCTATGCAAACGCCGACGCTCTTTACGATCGCCGAAGATCTGAAAAAAATGCAGGTGATCGTGGCGGTAGACGAAGCCGACGTGGGCGAAGTCAAAGACGGGCAGAACGTAACTTTCAGAGTGAACGCCTATCCCGATCGCGAGTTTAACGGCAAGGTTTCGCAGGTTAGGCTTGGCAGTCAGATCACAAGCGGCGTGGTTACTTATAACGCCGTCGTTTTGGTCGATAACCCCGAAGGGCTGTTGCGCCCCGGTATGACCGCGCAAGCGTCGATCGTAACCAAGCAGGCGACAAACGCGCTGGTAGTTCCAAACGCCGCCTTTCGCTTTACGCCGCCCGTAACGAGAAACGCCAATATGTTCAGCGCCCGTCCGCCAACCGCGAGACCGCCCGGCGAGCGATTTCAAGGCGACAGGATATTTTTGCTTGAAAACGACGCTCCTAAAATGGCGCGGGTAAAACGCGGCGACACGGACGGCGCGTTCACCGTCGTCGAGGGCGAAGGCGTTAGCGAAAACTCGCGCGTTATAACCTCCGTTCGGCAAGCGGCGCAATGATTGAATTCAAAAAAGTTAGGCGCGTCTATGGCAGAGGCGAAGGCGAAGCGATCGCGCTAAAAGGCGTGGATATGAAGATTGAAGAGGGCGAATTCGCGGCGATTATGGGACCATCGGGCAGCGGCAAAAGCACCTCGATGAACATTATCGGCTGCCTTGATTCGCCTTCAAGCGGCGAATACATATTCGGCGGCGTAAGCGTGGGCGGATTAAGCCGCGACAAAAAAGCGCTGCTTAGACGCGAATATATCGGCTTCATATTTCAGGGCTTCAATCTGCTTGGGCGCACTACGGCGCGGGAAAACGTGGAGTTGCCGCTAGTCTATCGCGGCGTGAAAGCCGCCGAGCGCCGAAAGATCGCGCTGGAGGCGTTGGAGCAGGTTGGATTGGAACGCTTTGAAAGCCATACGCCCGCCGAACTTAGCGGCGGACAGCAACAGCGCGTGGCGATTGCCCGCGCAATCGTAACCAAACCGCTGGCTTTGCTTGCCGACGAGCCTACGGGCAATCTCGATAGCGCGCGAAGCGTAGAGGTAATGGAGTTGCTGCAAAGTTTTAACCGCGATCGCGGCGTTACGATCGTAATGGTTACGCACGAAGAGGATATGGCTAAATACGCTAGGCGGATTATTCGCTTTCGAGACGGCGAAATCGAGGAGCGCAAATGATATTAAACGCTTTTTTGCTGGCCATTAGAGAGATTCGGCGCAACCTGCTTCGATCGTTTCTCACCGCGCTTGGCGTGGTGATTGGCGTGGCGAGCGTGATCGCTATGGTAATGCTAGGAGACGGCGCGACGCAATCCATTACCGAAGGGCTGTCCAAACTCGGCACAAACGTGCTTATTTTGCAGCCCGGTCAAGAGCGCAGAACGCCCGGCATGGATAATAACGCGCCGCCGTTTAAGGCGAGCGACATAGACGCGATTAGAAGCGAAATTGTCGGAATTAGAGCCGCCGCGCCCGTTTCGACGCGAAGTTTAACCGCCGTTTTCGGCGCAAACGCCTATATCACCACCGTAACGGGAACGGAAAACGGCTATCTGACGGCGAGAGATTGGGCGTTAAGCTCAGGCAGATTATTCGAGCCAAGCGAGATACGAAGCGGCGCGCTTTCGTGCATTTTAGGCGAGACGACGCGCAAGGCGCTTTTTGGAGAGGATAATCCAATCGGATCGCTGGTGCGCTTGGATCGCTTCTCGTGCGAGGTGATAGGCGTGCTTGAAAGCAAAGGCGCTTCTACTTTTGGAGCGGATCAAGACGATCTGATTATTATCCCAATGGCGTTGTTTCAAAGGCGCATAAGCGGCAACGGCGACATTCGCAACGTCTATTTGGCGGTCGATCCGTCGGCAAATTCAAGCGCGATCAAATCCGAGATAAGCGCTCTGTTAAGAGAGCGGCGCAAACTGCGAGACGAGCAAACGGACAACTTTTTTATCCGCGACACCAAAGAGCTGATGAACGCCGCCGCCGCGACCACAAAAACGCTGACCTATCTGCTTGGCGGCGTGGCGGCGATTAGCTTGCTTGTGGGCGGGATTGGCATTATGAACATTATGCTTGTGTCCGTAACGGAGCGCACGCGCGAGATTGGCATTCGTTTGGCGATTGGCGCGTTGGAGCGCGAGGTTTTGACGCAGTTTCTGGTCGAGGCGGTAACGCTCTCGTCGCTTGGCGGTTTGACGGGGATCGCGCTTGGGCTGGTTGCGGCGTACTTCGTTACGGGCGCGTTTGGCATTCCATACGTGTATAATCAAACGATTATTCTGATAAGTTTCGGGTTTTCGGCGCTGGTTGGCGTAACGTTTGGATATTTTCCCGCGCGCAAAGCCGCCACGCTTGATCCAATCGAGGCGCTTAGACACGAATAATTTAGCTTAACCGCCCGCGCTAAGGATTTGGAATGCGTTTATTATTGGCGATTATCGTCGCGTTTGCGCCGTTATTTGGCGCAAAAATCGAGACGATCAAAACGTATAGTCAGGCTATGCGAAAGACGATCGAAGCGATTGTGATCGCGCCCGACGCCGCAGACGAGAAAATAGCGTCAATCTACCTTTTGCACGGCTACGGCGCGACGCCAAACTCATGGCTTGAGATAGCCAAAGACGAGCTAACAATCGCCGCCGATAAACGCAAGGTTTTATTCGTTTTGGCAAACGGCGGCGTTAGCTGGTATATCGATTCGCCGCGCGATAAGAGCGTGAGATACGAAACCTACGTCGCCAAAGAGCTAACGGCGCAAATCGACGCGCAATATCCGACAATCGCGAGCGCCAAAGCCCGCGCGATCGCGGGTTTTTCAATGGGCGGACACGGCGCGCTCTTTTTGGCGCTAAAGCATAGCGATACGTTTAGCGCCGTCGGCGCAATGGCGGGCGGGGTCGATCTGCCGCCGTTTAGCCAATATTGGGGATTAACGCGACTGCTTGGCGACCTGAAAACCTACCGCGAGGATTGGATCGCGCATAGCGCAATCAACATGATTGAGCGTTACGATCCAAGCGCTTTAACAATCCGAATCGACTGCGGGCGCGACGATTTTTTCCGCGCTTCAAACGCCGCGTTCGCAAAGAAACTGCGCGATCTGAACGCGAGTTTTATCTACGAAGAGCGCGGCGGCGGACACGACGGAGCTTTTCTGAAAGCGGCGCTTGGCGATCAGTTGGAGTTTTTGATAGACGCCGTAAAAGCGGATAAACGCTAAACTCGCGGTTTTAATTGACAGGGAGCGTTATGGACGAGATCGCGAATTTTTTCAAGCTAAAAGAGGATCGCTTCGATCTAAAAACTCTTATTTTGCTAATTTTTATCGCTTGGGCTTTCGGCGTGATATGCCGTATGTATTGGATATATGTCGTAGCCGACGTAAGCGAATTTTATTGGCTTGGTCAGTTTATGATCAACACGAACGACGGCTATTATTGGGCGGAAGGCGCGCGCGATCTGCTTGAAAACCCTAGCGTTATCGACGAGCTAAGTCCCGTTGGTCGCGGTTTGCCGATTATTACGGCGTTTTTGGCGAAATGCCTGCCGTTTTTGTCGTTTGAAACGCTCATCTTGTATATGCCCGCGTTTATAGGCAGTTTGCTGGCTATTCCTATCGTTTTGATCGGTCGCGCAATAGGCGCTACGAGGGTTGGATTTGTAGGCGCTATGATCGCCGTTATCGCGTGGAGTTACTACAATCGCACGATGATCGGTTATTACGACGACGATATGCTGGTTTTGGTTCTGCCCACGTTTGTTTTATACGCGCTGATCGCGGGGATATGCTCCAAAAAATCGATCTATCTGCTTTTAAGCGCGTTGTTTGCTTTTGCGAGCGTTTGGTATTACCACAATTCGCAACTAATTATTTTTGGCATGGCGTTTATTCTGCTTATTTACGCGATCGTTTCGCATATTAACGGTAAAAACGGCGAATGGGCGTACAACTATAAACTACTTTTGTTTCTCGCGCTTGGCGCTGGCGCTTTACAATTTGGCTTGGCGGGATTTGCGGCGATTGTCGTTGTTTTCGCTATATTCGCAAAGTTTGAAAAGCAAACTAGCGAAGCGTCGATTTTATTTTCGCTTTTAGCGGTTACGTTTGGCGCGTCGCTATATTTTAGCGGCGCGATTATGCATTTTTGGCATCAGTTTGCAGGGTATATAATTCGCGATCAAACCTTCGCCGTAGCGAGCGGCGACGCGGCGTTACATTTTGTCAACGTCGCCGCGACTGTTAGAGAAGCCGGGGAGATTCCTTTTGTCGAGTTTTCTTCGCGTATCAGCGGGCATCCCGCCGCGTTTTTTATCGCGCTTATCGGGACAATCTTGCTGCTAATTAGACATAGAACTTTGGCGCTTGCCCTGCCGTTTATCGGCATGGGTTTTATGGCGTACGGCATACCGAACGTAATAAGCGGCGGCGGACTAAGATTTACGATCTACGCCGTACCGATTATGGCGCTTGGAATAAGCTACGTTATTTTTCTAGCCGCGAATATAATCGAAAGCGATCTTATTCGCCGCGCGGTTATAGCCGTTTTTAGCGTTGCGGCTTTATTGCCGCACCTATTGCATATTAACGCTTACATCATGCCGACCGTTTTTTATTCGCACGAAGTCGAACAGCTAAACAAGTTAAAAGAACAGATCGAAACGAGAAAAGATTACGCGATTAGTTGGTGGGATTACGGCTATCCGATTCGTTATTACGCCTACGCCAAAACGCTTGCCGACGGCGGCAAACACGGCGGCGCGGATAACTACGCGCCAAGCCTCATTCTATCGACCGACGATCAGACAAGCGCGGCGCGAATGGCGCGGCTTGCGGTTGAATACACGGAGCGCCAGATCGCTACGCAAAGTTACGAGCCGATTTTAAGCCTTATGATGAGCGATTACAACGTAAGCAATCCGGAGCGCTTTTTATATAATCTTGGCGAACAAAATTTAACTATGCCCGAAAAAACCCGCGAAGTTTATTTAGTTTTGCCGCAAAGAATGAGCGACATATTTGGCACCGTTATGCGCTTTTCGTCGATCGAGCTTGCAAGCGGCAGACAGTTTGAGCCGCCGTTTTTTCTGAATACGCGCGTAGTATCCGATCAGGACAACGTAATTACGCTTGTCGATAACAGATCGGACGCCATAACAATCGATAGAAAAAACGGAACGATTCAGCTTGGATCGCAAAAGATACCGATTAAGCATTTTTTCGCGATCGGCTACGATCAAAACGAGCATTTGATTAAGCGCTCTCAAGCGATTCATCAAAACGGTTCTCTCTCTGTTATAGCGCTTCAATACATGGGCGCTTTTTTGCTTGTCGACGATCGGGCGCTTAATTCCGTTTTCATTCAACTTTTCGCTTTAGAAAATTACGATCCGTCGCTATTTGAACCGATTATTTTATCGCCGCTGATAAAAATCTATCGAGTACTGATTTAGTGTGCGGCGTCGCGGGATTTTACGGGTTAAACGCGCAAAAAGCGCAGGCGCTCTTAAACGCTTTAGCGCATAGAGGTCCAGACGACAGCGGCGTTTTTGAAGGCGATCTTATTACGCTTGTTCATCGCCGACTTAGCGTTCAGGATATTGCGCTTGGTCGCCAGCCGATGCAAAGAGGCGATCTAACGATTGTCTTTAACGGCGAAATATACAATCATATAGCTTTACGTAAAAGCGTTGAAGCCGATTTCAAAACCAGAAGCGACACTGAAACGCTTTTGGCGCTTTATCAAGATCGCGGCGCAAACGCGCTAGATATAATCGACGGAATGTTCGCTTTTGCAATCTATAACAAACGCGACAAAACGCTGTTTTTAGCGCGCGATCGCTACGGCAAAAAACCGCTTTATTATTCGTTTCAAAACGGGTTTATGTTCGCGAGCGAAATAAACGCGCTAACAAAAGTAGCAAACTTCGCCGTCGATCGCGACGCGGCGGCGGCGTATTTCGGATTTGGATTCATTCCGTTTGATCGCTCAATCTATAAAGAAATTATCAAATTAAACGCTGGATCTTGGCTGAAATTGCGGCTGGATACTTTTGAAATTGAAAGCGGGCGTTTTTTCTCGCCGTTTGATTTAGGCGCAGAAACAATAACCGACGAAAACGAAGCGATAGAACAAATCGAATCGGCGTTAAGCCAAAGCGTTAAAAGTCGTTTAGAATCTAGCGACGTAGAAGTCGGATCGTTTCTTAGCGGAGGAATTGATAGTTCGCTTGTAAGTTTTTACGCCGCAAAAGAACGACCAAACCTTCAAACTTTTACCGTTCGTTTCGCGGGAAATTACGACGAATCGCCGCAAGCCGAAGCGACCGCAAAAGCGATCGGAAGCGCTCACATGACAATCGACGTCGCGCCAAATATGAAAGAGGATATTGAAAGCATATTAGCAAGATACGGCGAGCCTTTTTCCGATAGCTCCGCGATCCCTAGTTTTTACGTGGCGAAGGCGGCGCGAGAGCGCGTTAAAGTGGTACTAAACGGCGACGGCGCGGATGAACTATTTGCTGGTTATCGCCGCTACGTTCCAATAGCAAACGGCTGGTTTTCGTGGGCGCGACGCTTTAGTTTTTTAGCAAAAATTCTGCCAAAACCCGCTAAGAAAATAAGCGCCTATAACTATTTATATCGCTTAATAGAAAGCGCGGGCGCAAAAACGCCGCTGGAGTTTTGGCTTAAAACGCGTCCTGCGATTTCGTTGCCTATTAGCGCCGATAATTTAGTCGCCAAAGAGGTCGCGCTTTTTTTGGAAAACCTGCCGAATTCCACTCCGCTTTCTTTAGCGTTATTAAGCGATCAGGCGCTGTTATTGTTTGGCGATCTGCTGCCAAAAATGGATATAGCTACAATGGCGGTAGCTTTAGAGGCAAGAAGTCCGTTTTTAAGCCGCGATCTATCCTATCTCGCGCCTCGAATAGACGATCGCCTCAAGATTCGCGGCGCAAAAACTAAATACATTCTGCGCCGTCTGGCTCTAAAACGGCTTGGCAAAAATGTGGCAAACGCGCCAAAAAGAGGCTTTGAAGTCCCGCTTGCCAATTGGGCGCAAAACGATCTGAAAGAACCTATAGAAGATTTAGTTTTATCGCCTAACGCTTTTTGGCGCGATTTTTTAGACAAAGACGTATTAAACGCGCCGTTTGGACGCGAAGGAAGGGCAAAAGCGCTATGGACGCTCTTTTGTTTTGAAATATGGAACAAAAACCGCCAAAAACCATTGTTTTCTTAAGCCATTTTGATGGCAATTTGTATCTTTTTCGTCTGCCGATTATGCGGCGCTTGGCGCAAATTGGCTGGCGCGTTATCGCGCTTGTTCCTAGCGGCGAATACAGCGCGAAATTTGCCGATGATAATATTGAACATATCGATTATAAAATCGCCAGATCTAGCTTAAATCCTTTTGCGGAAGCGGCGGTTGTTTTTCGGCTGCGAAAGGCGTTAAAAATTATTAAGCCGGATATTTTGCAATGCTTCACCGCAAAGCCAAATCTTTACGGCGCGATCGCGGGCAAAGCGGCGGACGTGAAAACTATTTACGCCGCCGTAACGGGACTCGGATCGTTTTTTATCGACGAGTCTTTGAAAGCCAAAATCGTTAAAACAATTATTCTGTTTGGCTATAAACTTATCGGCTTAATTTGCAAACAAATTTTGTTTCAAAATCAAGACGATCTTAATATGTTTATAGATCGCAAGATCATAAAACGCGATAAGGCGTTTATGATAGGCTCAAGCGGCGTGGATATTAACTATTGGACGCGATCGCAAAACGAAAAAAACGCGGATAAAACGACAATTTTATTTGTGGGCAGGCTAATTAAACATAAAGGTATTTTTGACTTGCTAAAAGCGGCAAAAAATCTAAAAGCTAAATTTGGAGATCGCGTAGAGTTTATCATCGTTGGCGGAAGCGATCGCGGTAATTTTTCAAACGCAAGCGACGAGGCTTTTGAAGCGTATAGATCTATCGCGGTTTTTGAAGGCGAACAAAAAGATGTAAAAACCTATTACGATCGCGCCGATATTTTCGTTTTGCCTAGCTACCGCGAGGGAATACCGCGCTCAATTTTGGAGGCGCAAGCGATGAGTTTGCCCGTAATAACTACCGATACCGTTGGCTGCCGCGACGCGATAGAAAACGGCGCGACGGGGTTTTTGGTCCCCGTTTGCGATAGCGTTGCGCTTGAAGCGGCTATAGAACGTTTAATTGTCGACAGATCGCTACGAAAAAAAATGGGCGAAGCCGCGCGCGAAAGGGCAAAAAAACTATTTGATATTAACGTCGTTATAGAGCGCTATTTAACGCTTTACAACAGCCCTCTTCCTTCCGATTAAACCGCGCATCATCGACGTTTTTATCCTACGACAAAGCCTTTTAGCCTTCTGCGGACGCCCGCCTCGCGCCGCTATTGCGGCGGGCGCGTCGCTTGCGAATGCAAGAGATTGTCGCGGGAGGGAGGGAGTGGGCGCGGATATGAAAATCGCTAAGGGCGACGCGGTTAAAATGCGCTAAAAAGGAGCGCGATGCTTGAAAAAGAACCGATGACCCCCAAAGGCTACGAGAAAATCGCGGGGGAGTTAGAACGCCTAAAAAACGTTGAGCGCGCCGAAGTCGCGCATGAGATTCAGATTGCGGCGCAACTTGGCGATCTGAAAGAAAACGCCGAATATCACGCCGCCAAAGAGAAGATGAATCATCTTGAAAAGCGCGTCGCGTTGCTGGAAGGCTTCATCGCCAAAGCGCAGGTGGTCGATCCGTCCTCGTTGCCGCACAAGCGCGTCAGCTTCGGCTCAAGCGTAACCCTGCTCGATCTGGAAACGGAAAAAGAGGTTACATACACGATCGTAGGCTCGGTGGAAAGCGACGTTTCGCGCGGTTTGATTTCGTTCGGATCGCCGCTGGCGCGCGCGCTAATCGGCAAAGAAGAGGGCGCGGACGTAGTAGCCGATCTGCCAAGCGGAATCAAAGAGTTCGAGATCGTTAAGATCGCCTTTGACCCAACGGCGTTTGAGCGCTAAATCAAAGGATACAAAATGAAAAACGGAGCGAAAACATTTCTTGCGGCTCTTGCGGCGGCGTTTTTGGCGTTTGCTTTTAAGGCGCAGGCGGTCGATTATGTGGGGACAAACGCGCCTAAAACCCGCGTGGAAGTCGTCTTTGTGCTGGATACGACGGGATCGATGAGTAATCTTATCGACGGCGCGAAACGCAAAATCTGGTCGATCGCAAACTCGATTATCGATCAAAATCCAAACGCCTACGTTCGAGTCGGATTAGCGGGCTACCGCGACGTAGGCGACGATTATATAGTGCGCTACTATCCGCTAACGGACGATATGCAAGGCATCTACCAAAAACTGCTCGCCTTCGACGCAAACGGCGGCGGCGACACGCCCGAATCGGTCAACGAAGCGCTGGACGTCGCCGTAACGAAAATGGGCTGGAGCGCGGCTGATAAAAAGACGATCCGCGTTATTTTTCTAGTCGGAGACGCGCCGCCGCACATGGATTACAAGCAAGATCGCAAGTATCAGGAGGTTGTGGCGGAGGCAAGACAGCGCGGAATTATCGTCAATGCCGTGCAAGCGGGCGATCTAAGCTCCACGCAAAAAATATGGCGCGAGATCGCGCGGCTTGGCGGCGGAGATTACATAGCCATTCCGCAAGACGGCGGGCGCGTGATCGTCATTGAAACGCCGTACGACGAGGAGATTATCGTTATTCAGCGAAAGCTAAACTCCACGGCGATTATCTACGGGCATGCCAAGCAACAAGAGATCGCGCAAAATCGGCTTGATTCCTACGCTTCCGCGCCGCAATCGATCGCGGCTGAAACGTCTAAATTCGTAAACAAAAACAGCGCGGGCAGAGGAGTCATCACGGGCGGCGGCGATCTGATCGAAGACGTTAGCGTTGGCGCGAAAAAGCTAAAAGACGTTCCCGTAAAGGAACTGCCCGAAAATATGCAAAACATGTCCGCAAAGCAAAGAGAGGCGTTTGTGGCGGAACAGATTAAGTTGCGCGACGCGCTCACCAAAGAGCTTGCGGCGGCGCTCGCCAAACGGGACGCCTTTATAGCGAAAGCGGCAAGCGAAAAAGAGCCTAGCGGAGACAGCTTCGATCGCGCCGTCGCCAGAACGCTCAAAAAGCAGGTGAAAGAGTGATCCAGATACAAATAAAAAAACTCGACGAAAGAGCGCGAATACCCAAATACCAAAGCGACGGCGCGGCGGGCTTTGATCTTCACGCGCTTGAAAACGCCGAAATATCCGCTTGCGATCGCGGCGCGATCAGAACGGGACTTGCGGTAGCTTTGCCGATTGGCTACGAGCTTCAGGTGCGCCCGCGAAGCGGTTTGGCGCTTAAACACGGCGTTACCGTGCTAAATTCGCCCGGCACGGTCGACAGCGATTATCGCGGCGAGTTGATCGTTATTTTGATCAATCTAGGGCGCGAAACTTTCAAAATTAGCGCGGGCGATCGCATCGCGCAAGCGGTGGTCAAAACCGCTTTGCAAGCCGAGCTGGTCGAAGTTGGCGAACTCGGCGAAACCGATCGCGGCGCGAACGGATTTGGAAGTACGGGCAGATGAAGCAAATTCCCGTCGCCGTGATCGGCGCAAGCGGATTTACGGGCTTGGAGCTGATCAAGATTTTGCTAAATCACCCGCGTTTTGAGATTGCGTTTTTGGGAGGTAGCGAAGGCGGCGATCTGCTTGAATCGCACCCGTCGCTAAAAGGCGTTTATAGCGCCGCAATCGAAAAAAGCGACGTTGATCGCATTGCCGATCGCGCCGCTTTGGCGTTTTTAGCCGTGCCGCACAAACAGGCGACCGCGATTGCGAAAGCGCTGCTAGATCGCGGCGTAAAGGTCGTCGATCTTTCAGCCGATTACCGCTTGAATCAAGCAAATTACGAAGCGGCGTACGGCGTTAAACACGGCGATTTGGACAATCTGCAAACGGCGGTCTACGGTTTGCCCGAACTCGTCGGACGCGCCGCGATAGCATCCGCGAGGCTTACGGCAAATCCGGGCTGTTATCCCACCGCGACGATTCTAGCCGCGCTACCTTTTTTGCCGTACGCGGATTTGACCGCGCCGATCATCGTCGACGCCAAAAGCGGCGTTTCGGGCGCGGGCAAGCAATGCGTGGATCGCACGCATTTTGTAAACGTCAACGAAAACTGCTTTACCTACGCGCCGATCGTTCATCGCCACGCGCCCGAAATCAAAGAAAAACTCTCAAGCGCCGCGCAACAGCCGATTGAAGTCGTTTTCGCGCCGCACCTGCTACCGATTACGCGCGGCATGCTTTCGTCGGTTTATCTGCGCCAAAAAGCGCCGATCGACGATCCCGCCGCGATAGCGCGAAAGTTTTACGCCGAAAATCCGTTTGTGCGCGTACGCGACGAAAGCGTTCAGATTAAATGGGTGGCGGGGACGCATTACTGCGATCTTTTCTGCCGATCGCACGCGGGCGTTTTGTTTGTCCAGAGCGCGATTGATAATCTGCTGCGCGGCGCGGCGAGCGCGGCGGTCGCAAACGCCAATCTTATGTGCGGTTTGCCCTGCGAAACGGCGCTGCCCGCAATCGCCTATGCGCCCTGATCGCTTCAAAGACGCGCCCGATATTGCCGAAGGCGCGATCTTCATCGCCGATTCGCACTACAACCCGCTTGGGCGAACGGAAGTTTTGACGCTTTTGGAGGCGATAGCAAACGGCGAAGTGCGAACGCGCCAACTTTTTTTGATGGGCGACATAAGCGATCTGCTAATCGGCAAATTTGCCTACTCAAAAGAGCGCAACCGCGCGCTAATCGAGGCGATCGATCGCATTGCCGCGAGCGGAATCGAGACGTGGTATTTCGAGGGCAATCACGACTTTATGCTACGCGGCGTTTTTGACCCGACGGTAAATATCGTCGCAAAAGGCGATCAGCCAAAGCCGTTTATGTTTGAAAACAAGCGCGTTTGGCTGTTGCACGGCGATTTTCGCGTGGAGTTGCGCTACGCGATCTACGCCATGTTTATGCGGACGCGAATCGGGCTGTGGCTAACGCACGCGCTAAGTCTTAATTTTTGGGACAATCGCCTGCTTAAATCGCTGGAAAAACGGCTGTTTGACAAGCGTTTGCGATACGACATTCCCGATTTCAAAAGCCGTCGCGTTAGGCAAATTAGCGACGTAATCTGCTCTGCGGACGTTACGATCGAGGGACATTTTCATCAAAATTGCCGATTTAACGTAAGAGAAAGCGCTTTGTCGGCGCAAAGGCGTCTGTATTGCAATATAGCTTCCTTTGCTTGCGAAAAAAGTTTTCTTCGGATACAATCAGAGGAAGGCGTAGTTATGCGCGAAGAAAGATGGGAGTAATCAAATGGC